>JACPTB010000003.1 GCA_016192995.1 Candidatus Woesearchaeota archaeon | reverse complement strand
GGTGACTTTGATAGAGATAGTGATGTTGATCTGTTTATAGATGTGGATGAGAAAGATGAAAAGAATATAACAAAAGCAGCTGAAAGAGCATTAAAAAAGTTTTATTCCATTGAAGGTGATAAATGGCGCTTACGAGAAGTTAAACAGCAAATTAGTTTAAAGATTGGTAATTTAGATCAATGGCAGCTTAAAAATAGTATAGAAAAAGAAGGTATTGTACTTTATAGTCAAACTAGTATATCTATAATACCTATATCTTCTTCGCTTTCAAAATATATCATGCTTACCTTTGAACCAATTCACAATCCTAAGAAGCGCATAAAAGTAATACGAAAGTTATTCGGCAGGAACGAACAAAACTATATTGAAAAGGGATTAGTCAATGCTTTTGAAGGTAAGATTATTTCTCCGCGATCTTTCATGGTAAAGCCAGAAGGACTGCAGCAGATAGCATCTTTTCTTAGCAAAGAAAAAGTGAAGTTTTCTTTTGAAGAGATATGGAAATAACTAAATAGTTTATAGGTGTATTTATAAAACAAAATAAAACAAATATATTTCTTATAAAAATCAACACATTTATAAACAAATTTTCATTCCTTAATAGTGGTTGTATTGAATAATGTTTTATTGTTTGAAATTATGGATAATAAAAGAATTCTTGACATAATATCATTATTTTTGGTTGAACTAGGTGGTAATTCTGGATCTTGAAAACAGATTATCAAAAGAAGAAAGAGCATATGCTTTAGCGCAATTATTTGAAGAAGATAGAAAACGTGTTTTAGAACAATTATCAGAACAAGAGAGAATAAGTATTTTAGAGGAGTTAGCTAGAGTCCGAAGATTAACTGAAGAAGATAAAGCAGATATTCTGAATGAGTTAGTAAGAGTACGAAGAAAACGAGCAATTGGTGATTTCTACAAAAATCATGGAAGAATCGAAGATTTATGGGGGTTACTTTACTTAGATAGTAATTTGTTTTATAGATTAGTGGAGCAAAAAGTAGGAACAACAGATGCATTATTTTCATCAAGAAATAGTATAACTTTACGTGGACTTCTGAAATTTAATCCAGAATTATTTGGTAGAGTACTCGATGAAAGAAGAAAACAGTTAAAAGTCTTATTAGGTGAACCAGAAGAAAGGAATTATGCAGACCAAGTAGCAGAATCTTCAGCTGTAGGTGTGTTATTTGAAGAAGAAAAAACGTTAGATAGTATTGTTCAAGCATGGGGTTATAATGAACAACAAAAATACGAACCAGCAGCTTTGAGCATCGTAGCAGTTGATGATCTATGTCCAGACTTTGAAAGAACACTTGATTCAGCTTTAAAAGAAATGGTTGCTTTAAATCCTTCTCGTTTTATTGAATTATTATCTGCTAAATTATATCTTGAAGATACTGATAATACTGATAATAGTATGCAATTATCTAGGATGTATCAAACACTTCCTTACCTTGCTAAATTGACTGCGACTGAAGTTACATTACCTTACGAACCAAAAATGATGCAACAAGGTTTTTTGAAGCGTATCTAAATTCGGTAGAAATTTGCTGGGGAAAATTGAAAAAAGAACTTTTTAATGAGTTATGTTCATTAATAGATAAAGAAGATGATATTAATTATCAAGTTTTAACAGAAATTGTCGAATTCAATGAAGTTTCGTCCCTTGAAGAGCTTTTTGAATGTGCCAGAATAAGTTCACCGTATAAAGTAGTACGTAAAATAGATGAAGGTAAATCCGGTGTAGTATACACGGTTTATTCACCAGACTTAAGAAAATATTTTGCTTTAAAAGTTATCAGGGATAAATTCAGTCCAAAAGAAGCAGAATTAATGGCGAGATTAATAGGGGAAGATTTAGAAAATATTGTACAAATTCATGATGCTGGATACCATATTGTTAAAGTAGATGGTGAAGAAGCCTATGCAATTTTAGAGGAATATGTTGATGGAGCTAAACTCTCAGATACGATTAAGGCTATTGCTAAAGAAGATCTTTATAACGAGAGAGCATTTGAGATAGGAGCTCAAATTCTTAATGGGATTATTAGTTTAAGGAGGTATGGTATCACTCATAGAGACATTTATCCAGGTAATATAATCTTAGAATACAGAAGTTTAGGTGATCCTGATTTCAAGCGTACATTGAAAATTCTTGATTTTGGCATTGCAACTGATCAAGAACATCAACGTCAAGTTGATGGAAGACGATATGGCACACCATCCAGAACTTATGCAAATGACCTATTTTCCTTGGGTTTAATTGTATTTGAATTATACGTAGGTGAACACCTGTTAGGAGAGAAGGAAGAAGATGAATTGACTTCGCAGCATGCAGATAGAATAGGACGATTAAAAGAGGTCATGTTTGATGAACAAGGAAATTTGCAACCAAGGTACAAAGCAAAAATTCCTGATAAGATTAAACCAATAGTACTTCCTTGTTTATATGGTGAGGATTTAGAAACAATCAAGCAAGGATTTGTTGGTGCATATTCTTCAGCTGAATTTTATTTTATGAATAAGTTAGATCTTGTGAGAAGAGTTATGGAACTTTCATTTGAGGTGGTAAATTTAAAAGAAGATTTAGCAAAACATAGCTTCTATAAATTTGATTTAACTTCAAGGGTACGTGAATTAGAAGAAGAAATAGCAGCACTCAAATCTCATAAAACGTGATAATGATGGATTTAGAAAGAAGGTTAAGTGATGACAATCAACAGCGTCTTTTAGATGAAATAAAAAACGAAGTTGAAAGTTCATTAAGAAATTCATTAGGTTTTGAACATGATCGTGAAAGAGAAGAGTTTTATAAGTTTGCCAGAAAATACCTCACTTTGAAAATAGCTTCGAACAAAAGATATGAAGAAGTTCTTAGTGACTTAAAAAAAATTTATAGACAAACATATTATAAATTTGTTCTTACAGGTTCAATAATCCCAGTTGATGAGGAAGACGCTGAAATGATCAAAGCTATGCATAATCCCCTGTACATGGAATGGAATGCAATCAGAGCAATTCTTCAAGCTAATGAAGTAACATCACTGGATGAGATTGCCGAATGTTTAGCAATAGAATCACCTTATCAGGTAGTTTGCAAATTAGGTGAAGGGAAAGCTGGAAGAACCTATAAAGTTTATTCACATGCCCTTAAGAGATACAGAGCATTAAAAATAATTGATAACCCTAATCCAAAAGAAGCTCAGCTCATGGCACGATTAAGTGGTGGATCACTCGATAACATTGTTCAAATTCATGAAGCAGGAGAGCATATTGCAAAAGTTGATACTCAACCAAAGTACGCCATAGTTATGGAATATGTTGATGGCAACACTTTGGAAAAGTTGATACATTTATCATTGCAATATGATGATTTAGGAAGAGGCATGTTTGTTCTACATAGAAAAGATCGTAGAGCTGTAAAATATATTGATCAATATCATCAAGGATACAACTTCACTGAAATAGGTGATGAAGATTTTTTTGTTGCAACAAAATATCCTGTTATCTCCTTTAGTGATGCTATTGAATATAGTGCGCAAATTCTTAATGGTATTATCAGATTGCGTGAACATGGTATTACCCACAGGGATTTAAATCTTAGAAATATCATGGTAACGCCTAAAAAAGAAGTTAAAATTCTTGATTTCGGCATTGCAACTGATGAAGAACATCCTCCTGCACAAGATAATAGAAGATTTGGTGCTCCTGCTTCAATGGAAGCAAGTGATCTCATTTCTCTTGGATTAATTGTTTATAAATTGTATACATATAAACACTTAGTTCCTGTTGAACGAAAATCTATGGGAACATCAACGTATGCGGAAACTATTGCAAAGGTCAAAGAAACAATTTATAATCAACAGGGTAAATTAAGAAGAGGTTACGTCAGGAAAATTCCAAAATATATTAAAAGAATAGTAGTAGCATGTCTTGAATGCAGGCCAATTGAGGAGATTAAACAGGCTTTTCTTGAAACAGAACCGTCAGTTGAATATTATTTTATGCAACGTCATGACTTAATTGCAAGAATACTTGAACGTGAACGAGAAATGTTAGAAATAAGGAAAGGTATGAGGAGAAGAGAGTGAAAACGTTATATCAAATTGTGCATGAAGAAGGGAAAGATTTATCTTTGGCAGATGTTATTCTCAAAAGTTTAGGTGTTATAGGTTACATTAATAAGCATATTGAAGCAATCTACCATGTAACAATCGAAGAATTACGATCGGGAAAAAAGATACCTTATCAAGATGTTAAACCACTAAAACAACAATTATTTGAAGAATTAAAAGATGCAGTAGAAAATATGAATTTGAGTTTCTAGTTATTAAGTGTAATCATTTATATTTTATAAGTAATTATTTTTATAAATAATGATTATTTTCAGTTAAATATAAATACTTGCTTGTTTACCAACGCTCTATGAAACGAAAAGTATTACGCCATGGGCAGTCATCATTAACAATCTCATTACCATCTCAATGGTTGAAAAAGAATCATATCAAGTATGGCGATGAATTAGAGATTGATGAGCATCAAACTAGTTTAATTATTTCACAAAACCATGTTGATTTAAAAAAGAGTATTAGTATTGATCTTAAAGATATTACACTTTCAACAAAAAAGATTATAGGAGCTGTTTATAAGACAGGATACGATGAAGTCTTGGTGAAAGTGTATACTGACCAACACCAAAGAGAGGTCAATGAAGAAATTGATCGTACGTGTAACGGTTATGATATTATTGATCATAAAAAAGATACTATTCTCATTAAATCAATACTGAAAGAGGATATTGAAGAATTCAAAAAATTAGTTCGTCGGATGCAATATTTAGTTATAGAAAACGCACGAGAGATGATGTCTGCGGTGCAACATAGTGATATTTTGTTGTATCAAACAATTTCCGAGCGAACAAAGCAAATCTATAAATATTCAAATTATTTACGAAGAGTTATTCTTAAATTAGGATCACCAGCTTTTTCTATGGCTCCTGCATTGTATCATTATATTGAGACTTTTCATTTTATCTCTAAACGATTACGCCATTTTTCAATGATGGTTTTGAAAGAGAACATTTCATTTAAAGCTAGCAAAAAAATCCTCTGCTTATTTGAAAGGATTATTAAACTGATTTCACAAGCCGTAGAGTTTTTTCATAACTGTACGCTTAAACAAATTGATAACTTTACTGGAGATTTAACTACAGTACATTCTGAAATTTATAAAAGTATTATCAGTGAAAAAGATAATATACTAGTATTATTTCTTATGGATAGAATAATAGATCTTCTAGATGATGTACAAAGTTCAATACTCATAATAAATTTTTTACGTAAAGAAGAGTCAGTGATTAGTTAAAAGCTGTTCAGCTTTTCTTACCATAATAACTTCATGGAAATTATTCATCGTGTCAAGCAAAATTTTAATCTCTGAGATAACATTGTATTCTTCAAGAGTCAACGCTGTCTTTTTTATTTTTTTAACTAATTGATATCTTTTTGTTATCCACTCCTCAGATATGATTCCTTTATACATAATTATGAACCCTTGAAAATAAAAGTCGAATATTTCTTTTAAAATTTTCTTTACTTTTTCTGTGCAACCGTATTCTTGTATTTTTTCACTGAGATGCCGTATTTTATCAATAATATAATCGAGTTTCATATAAAAAGTAAATAAAACCTTTTTTTGGTCTTCACTGTTATCTGATATATCTACCATTCTGAGATAATAGTACATAAATTTAATAATATTATCATGGTGATCATAAATAGTAGCATGAAAACTGTTGTAATCGTTATCTATTGCCTCCAAGAGTTCATTGATAGTTTCATGAAGCAAATGATAAATTCTTTTTTCAATAACTTCGAGATTTTGATCTTGATTAAGAATAAAGCATGATAATTCAGTTTTTTTGTTGGTTTGAGAAACAATTTCCATACCAATAAAACGATGGCTTAAAACACGTATGGTATTTTTTATCGAAATATTTTTTTCATTTTTATTATCATATATTTCGTTGCTTTCATACGTTAATACTATTTTACTAAAATTATGAATATAAAGGGTTGTTAAATATTTTGAAACTGTCTGTCGAGACATATCATTAATAACAAGCGTTATTTCTTTATTTTGTGATTTCTGTTCATTAATCGAGAACGCGATACGATCATGCTCTGGATATACTACTAATTCATCACCTGCATTTAAATGGTGCTTGGTAACCCATTCGCTTGGCAAACTAACCGTCAATGTATTAACCCCAACTCGATTAATTTTACGTTTCATCAATCTAAGAATTATTCTCATATATAAATACTTTTCTAAAAATAATTACATAATTACTAGTAATAATTATAATTGCCAAAAATATATATGTTTGTTTGACCATACGATATCTTGAATACAACGTGGTGTAGAGAATTTACGAAATAATAAGAAAATATCCGAAAACTGTGTAAAAATTACAAAAAAGGTGCTGTATGTTAACAACAGAAGAACAAAGAATTATTGCTCATCTGCGAAAAGATAGTCGTGCATCATTAGTCGCGATGAGTGAAGAAACTAATATCCCTCAATCAACTATTTATGATAAACTTCATGATTTAGAACAATCAGTTATCAAGAAGCATACCTGTTTGTTGAATTATAAACAACTTGGTTATGCGATTGAGGTTAAAATGGCGCTAAAAATAGGTGAGGTAACTGATCAAAATGGGAAACGATCAAAAGAGGATATGATTCAATTTTTGAAACAACATAAGCAGATTAACAGTGCATTTCATATCAATAGCACGTTTGATTTTTTTATTGAATGTATATTTCGAGATTACAGTGAAATGTTCAGTTTTATCAATGAATTAAAAGAGAAATTTAACATTGAGAAACAAGAATTGTATCATGTTCTTCATGAAATTAAACATGAAGAATTTTTAACAACGATATAAGAGGACGAGAAAATAAATTATTTGCAAAATAGCGAGAGCTATCTTGAGTATAGTATGAAAACAGGTGAGAATAATGGAATCACATCCAACAACAGAAGAAAAACTTGAGAAAAAATTGAATATTGGATGCCATGCAGAGTACGATAAACCACGTCTTATTTTAGTTCATACTCCTGGAATAGAATTTTCTCTTGGAACAGAAATGCCTTCTGGCGCTTTATTTGAAGGACCAGCTAATTTGTATGAAGCTATAAAAGAACATAAAAATTTTCAATCACAATTACGGGCTGCAGGATCACAAGTGCTTACTGTAAGTGAAGTATTGTTGCAGGGGACTGTTGATGCTGAACATAATACAGTTGAAGGACCAGCATTAGAGCAACTACAGAGATTGGCATTTGATCCTTTACAATATACCTATGAGGGGATTAATTTAGATGATAGAATTCGATCAGAACAAAAACGTCAAAGAGTTATTGCAATAAAGCATCCTGAAGAACTTGTTAATATCATTTTTCGCCAGCCACAGTTTAAAATAAAGTATAGTTTTGAAGGTAATACTGCATTTGAAACTAAATATGGTATAACGCCAATGTACAATCTTATGTTTGTGCGAGATCATATGATCACGACTGACAAAGGTGTTGTTCTTGGAACCATGAATTCAAGCCAAAGAAGGTCTGAAATTGTTGTTATTCGAGCAGTTCTTGAAAAGTTAGGCCTTCCTCTGCTTTATGATCTTTCTGATTCAGGAAATCAAGCTGCAAAATTAGAAGGCGGTGACTTTATTCCTTGTGGAAAAAATAAAAGTGGACAAAGCTATGCACTTCTTGGACAAGGAAGAAGAACAACACCAGCTGCAATAGACGAATTAGTTGTCAAAAATGGTCATATTATTTTTGGTTATGATCTTGTTTGTGTCGTTAAAGATTCATTACAAGTTCAGGAGGAAATGCATCTTGATACCTATTTCTCCCTTGTTGCTCCACACAAAGCAATAGTGCTTGAAGATAGGGTTGTCCAAGTAAATGGAAGCAGCCAAAAAATCCCACAGGTTGATGTGTATGGGCGTCAACAAGATGGACATTATAAACTTCTTGAGCGTGATGTTCCTTTTAATTCATTTTTAGGACAAATGGGATTTTCGGATGGAGATCTTCTCAAATTACCTGAAGCTATGCAACGAAATTATGGTTTAAATCCTCTTACCATAGACGAAAACATGATTATTGGTGTTGATATTAGTCATAAAGCTGGTTTAGCAAAACGACTAGCCAGTAGAGGATATGATTTTGCAAAATTAGGTGAAGAATATCGTAATAGATTGTCAGATTTTGGCATTATTAATGTCGAACAATCGTTAGTGCCTTTTACGCATCTTAACCAAGCATACGGTGGACCGCATTGTATAACACAGGTATTTTTACGTGGTGAGTAATATGACATCTCAAAGATATGTTTTACAGGAATGTCGAAAGAAAATATTGGATGGTATTGTAAATGGGCTTGTTGCAACGAGTGATGATCAAGAAAAAGCTGAGAGAATGCAGCAGTTTGATACCTTATTACTTTACCAACGAAGACCTGCATTTGGCGATTTTTCATTGCCCGTTAATACCTTGTCTGAGCAGTATGGTGGTTTAGAACCTCGACATATTGCAGAAATGATACGAGATTCAATCGTGTTACCCTTGCATATCAAAAAAGAAGTAAAAGGTGGGTTCTTAAATTTCTTTGTCGACAGAGAATATCTTGCTGAAAAAGCACTTGGTGAAGTATTTCAATTACGTGACCAATATGGAACTGCTCGAGATGGTAAACAAGAAACAGTTATTGTAGAATATTCATCTCCAAACTACGGAAAAGAGCTTCATATTGGTCATATTCGTTCAACCGTTGTAGGTGACGTTGTCTCACGTGTTCTGAAAGCAAATGGGTATACTATAATCAGAATAAACTATCCTGGAGATACCGGCGGACATATGGATAAAGTTCTCGTCGGTTTGCAAGAATGGTATGGCGGAAAACTTCCAGATGATCCGCGAGAAGCAATAAAGCTTATGGGCAATGCTTATGTTGCATTTGAACAGGCAGCAGGAGATACTACTAATCAAGATGATGGAGAGAAGAAAGAGCAAAGAGCTGCACTGCTCAAAAAAACAGCAGCAACGCATAAAAAAATAGAAGATAATGATCCTAAGACTTGTTCACTTTGGGAACGTGTTTGTAAACTCAGCAGGGAAGCCCATGCAATCACCTATGAAAAATTAGATATTGCATTTGATATTACACAGGCAGCATCGTCAGTATCAACCAAAGGAAAAGAACTTGTTACTGCTGCTTTAGAACAAGGTGTTGCTTTAGAATATAATGGTGCAGTTTCAATAGTTCTCAACAAAGATCACTATTTAAAGATTAGAAGTAGTGATGGTAATGCGGTTTATGCAACGCTCGATTTAGGAGCAGCAGTGTCACGAGCTGAAGAATTTAATTTTGATAGAATGATTTATGTCGTTGGATTCGAACAAAGTGCTTATTTCGATAAGCTCTTCAGAGCCTTGGAGCTTCTTGGTTATAAACAAGCAAAACAATGCAAGCATCTTGCAACAGGACACCTTGTTTTAGAAGAAGGAAAAATGTCATCACGTCAAGGAAATGTCGTACTTCTTGAAGATGTTTTAACCATGGCAGTTGAACAAGCAAAGAACGTGATGAGAGAGAAAAATATTCGAGAGAAGGATGTTCAAGGAGCAGAAGACAACATTGAAGAAATTGCACAAGCAATTGGTATAGGTGCATTAAAATATTTTGTTCTAGCAAAAGATCCTTCTTCTTCAATCACCTATAATGAACAACAAGCATTTAATCTTAAAGGGAAATCTGCACCATTTGCACAATATGCCTATGCAAGTGCGAATTCTATCCTGCAAAAAGTAGATTATTCAAAACTTGTAACCGCATATGTTAAGCTCTCACGCCAAATTGTAGAGGATTCAGGGCAAACGCCAACCATGAACTTTACAACCGAGGTAGAAAGTGATCTCATAAAAAAAATCGCTGACTTTCCTGTTGTTATTCAGGAAGTTGGAACGTCATTGAAATTACAGTCCTTAACAGAATATGTTCATGAACTTGCAACAGCATTTAATCGTTTTTATCAGGAAACTGATGCGATAGTTAGAGAACAGGATATTCTCTTAAAATATTCACGTGTTGAATTAGTACGTGGATTTCAACAAACCATGAAGAATGCGCTTGGGATTTTAGGTATTAAAGTTATAGAAAAGATGTGAACGAGAAGATGTGAAGATGATTGAAACGGTTAAAACAAGTTTGGAGCAGAAAATTGCTGAAGGATATGTAGTGTATGTTGCAACCATTAATGAAAATAGAGATATAATACCTGCTGCAGTTTTTGGATATCCTGTTGAGTTTATAGATATTGCACAGCAAGAACAAAAACCTTTCTGCCAATTGCTTAGTAATCTTGATGGAAAAGCACACGGCGATACTGCTTTAGCATCAGATGGTTGGGTTATGCTGGATTGTGGTTTATTGCCAAGCGCTTATATTGGGTTAGGAAAACAGGTTGACGATTGCGATGAAGAAACTAAACAACAATTAGGAGTTGCTTCAGATTATGAAGGAATTGTTCCTTTTTCAGAATATTGTATTATTCCACGTATTGTGCCAGGAAGCTGGATAAGCCATACTTTAGCAGCGATAAAGCTAGGAAGTAAACTTGGCTTTCTTACCAAAGTAATTGGTTTGAAGTTATTTAATGTTGGACATTACTTAGGTGTTGCACAATATACGAATCGTGCTTTAAGGACACATACATTGTTAGGTGACCTCACCTTAAAAACAGCAGTTACTAACATGCATGATTTTCCAGACATGACTTTTATCTATGAACAATGGGTTTTTCAAGGGCAATTAGGACGGTTACAGCTTACTCATGATAGTAACGCAGAACAACAATATGATTTTTTACTGGATCCATTTGATGAACAACAGAAAAAACAACTTCAACAACGACTTGAGCAAGGAGCTGTTTATCATATTGTAGCTCCAGGACATATTTACATACCTGAAAGACCAGATAAACCTTATATTCCTATGGTCAAAAAATGAGGAGAGTATTTTATCATTCTTTATATAAAGATCGGCAGTGTAGAAAATGTAGTTTTTGGCATCTTTTCGTGAAGCTCATATTATTCATCATTGAGGATTTTTCGAAGTTCCAGAGAGAAAAATCCAATCAATAAAAACATTAACAGCTGAACTGATGCCAAAACCGAGGCTATGCCGAGATTTTCTACACTGCCATAAAGATCGAAACATTAATATATGTGTTAACACATACAACGGGTAAAGGTGAAACTATGGCAAATATGACTTTATCTATACCTAATGGACTCCATAAAGAATGGACTCCATAAAGAGTTGCGGATTCATTCAGAGATTAAATGGAGCGATATTGCTCGCCAAGCATTTGAAAGAAAGATTAGGGAATTGCATTGGATGGATACAACGTTAAAAAACAGTGTGCTTACAGAAAAAGATGCTGATATTATTGGGCATAAAATAAAAGCGGAAATGAGAAAAAGGTTTTCCTGATGAAGATTATTGTTGATACTAATATTATCATTTCTGCATTAATAAGGGAGTCAATCACGAGGCAAATAATCACTCATAATACCTCTCAGTCTATTGAATTTTTAACAATAAATTTTTCGAATGAAGAAATTCAAAAATATAAACAATATATATTAGATAAAGCAAAAATCAATGAAGATGAATTTGAATTAATTCTTGGATTAATAAAACAGCGGCTAACCATTATTCAAGACTCAATTCTAAGATTAAAAATAAAAGAAGCAAGAAAAATTATGGATCATATTGATCCCAAAGATACTATTTTTATTGCTGGGGCATTAGCAATAGATGGTGAAATCTGGTCAAATGATGAGCATTTTAAAAAGCAGCAGAAAATAAAAGTCTGGACAACAAAAGAAATAGTGGAATTATTAAATGCTTCATAACAATGTACGTAATAAGTCTTCTTTAGGTTTTAGCGCCGGTTCAGCTTTTGATGTGGTTATTGATTGGATTTTTCTCTCTGGAACCTCGAAAAATCCCCAAAGTGAATTTAAGAAGAGCTTCACAAAAGTAGGCGCTAAAACATCAGACTTATTACGTACAAACAGTGCAAAACTTTATATATTTCCTCTTTCTGTAAATAAGTGGAGAGTTGTGTGATTTATTAGTAAAGACATTATTAGATTTGTTGGGAATCTAAGCAGCAGTGCCAGTAATGAGTGTGGGGAATCAGGTAAAATTAAAAGAGGTGTTTGGCAGTAAGCCATTTACAGAGGTTGATATAGCTAAAGTGCTCGAAACTACTTCTTCTCATGCGCACTATATCAGATTTAAGCTTATTTCTAATCAAGAAATTATTAGGATAGCTCGTGGTAGGTATAAGTTTTATGACACAAGACAAATACAACAAGCACGAGTAAAATCTGATCCTTTCCTCGAAATGTTATTACCTCATCTGCAGCAGGTAGGAAAGCAGTTTAAGTTTACCGGAGCTTCTTTGCTTCAGCAGTATGTTCCCAGTGTTTTCCCTTCAATTGCCCTCTATCTGCTCTATGTGGAAAAAGGCTCTAGCCAAGCATTTCAGGCTTCTTTAGAAGCTTTGCATACTAAATACACTATTCTTATTGACCCGGCTAAAAAAGATATAGAATTGCTTATGGCTAAAGCTGGACAAAAAGATTTTATTATTATTAGGGAGAAAAATTATTTTTATTCAGCTGCTGATAACAAAGCATCGCTTGAATCAGCTTTTGTAGACTTCTATTTTGAATTATCTCGGCAAAGATTGCCCTATGATGATATTTTAACGCAGTTATATCTGCAGCTTCATACGTTAGGGTTGATCAATATTTCAACATTGCAGCGTTATGCAAAAGAACGCGCATTGAAAGAAGAACTTCTTGGATTTCATCAGCGTCATGAAAAAACAATTCAAGTGCTTATGGGGGGAAAAAAATGACCAAAATAGGCAGGGTAGCTATAACACCTAAACGAGGACAAGTGACCGTATTTATTATTATTGGATTAGCATTGCTCTTGATTATTGGAATGGTTATTTTCTTTAGCACGAGTAAAAAACCTGAAACAAAAGTCTCTGTTGATCTGCAGCCAGTAAAAACCTTTGTTGATAAATGCCTTGAACAAGTTTCTACTCCAGCAGTGCTGTTGTTGGCAGCACAAGGAGGATATGTATATCTGCCCGAAGATGCTGTTCTTGTTGGCGACATAAAAGTTGGTTATGGCTATAACAAAGGAAAAAAGCAGCTGTTGGATATTGAAAGCATGGAAGCGCAGCTGAATAAATATATCAGTGAACAATTAATTGTTTGTATTAATGATTTCAAAGCTCTGCCCGGCAAAACAATAGAAGCAGGATCTTTAAACGTAAAGACAAGTATTGCAAAAAACAATGTTGATGTCACTGTCAAGTATCCTGTCACGGTTGTTCTAAGCCAAGGAGGTGGTCAGGAAGATAAAACACAAGAGAAACTAAAAGAAACGATTGATACTTTTTCAACAACCGTTAATCTTAGATTAGGATATGTTAACGAACTCGCGCATAAAGTTATTGATAAGCAAATTGCAGATAAAGAGTATCTTGATTTAACCTATTTACAATCATTTGATGTTCCTATCAAAATTATTACCGTTGATAAAGAAACCCTGTTGTTTTCATTTGAAGATAACGATTTGATTTTCCAAACTGCTGCAAAATTCCCAGTTAATAGTGCTCCTGTTCTTGACCTTGATGCACTGTACACCTTAAAAGATGAACAGTTGTTTACGTTGGATATTCCTTATCAATCAGATGATCCGCTGGTGTTCAGCGATGACAGTGTTTTCTTTACTATTGAACATGATGGAACAAACAAAGGAAACGCCAGGATTAGTTTTATTCCACATATTACTGGTGAATTTCCAGTCACGATTAAAGCTGTTGACAGCATTGGTCAAACTGCTGAGCAAGAGATTATACTTAAGGTGGTTAAGTAGTGAGTTTGCTAAGCTTGAAGTGGAAAAAGAGAATTAGTTTGCTTGAGATTTACTTAATGATCACGCTGGTGATAGCTTCAAGTATTTTGGCTGCTGATCCTCCAAAAATAGATTTTAATAATCCAGATAGCTACAATAATCTTCAAACGTGGAATCAATTAAAAGGCAATTATGGGAGCGTACCGTGGGAATCTATCAATTACAATACTGTTCCATGGGATCAAATCATTAATGATCCAAGTGTTCCCTGGGAAAAAGTAAAACAAGAGCTGGTTCCGAATACTATCGTCAGCAAAATTCCTGTTGATAACGTTGATGTACTACGATTAACTGATACACAAAAACAATATCTCAGTGAAAAGCAATTATGGTATAATGAAGGAGAAAATCTTGAAAAAGTTGGAGACATAACCAAACTGAACCAAGCTACAGTTAATGCTGTATTAAATAAATTAATTCCTGGTGCGTCAAAAGCTACTTTTGTATTGCAAGGAGGAGTTCATTATTCTCGTCAAGATGGATTATATTTCAAAGATTATAAAGCTCCCTGTCCTTCATTGAGGCAAGATATTGAATTTAAATGCCAACTACGCTTGAGAGGTATAGCTGCTGACGTAGCTGCTGGTTTTAAAGGTGTAATTTCAGCAGTTGAAAAACAGCTCCCTGATGGAAGTATTGCAAAGGGTTTTGTCATCTGCGACAACGACTGCAAAAAAGTTTCCGGTGTTGCGCAAAGCGTTGATCTTGTTAAAAAAGCTGACGGAACTTTGGGAGTAGAAATCACGTTAACTGGTGGAAAGAAGATAAGTCTCGTGCAGGGAGGAACAGATATTTATGTTGATAACATTGGAAACTCAGTATTAATCTCGCCTGACGCTACAAAAGCCATCATTAATGGTGTTGAAGTTACCATTCATCAGGGTGAAAAAACAAAAGTTATTGTTAAAAAAGATCGTCTTGAACTGCAGAGCGGCGCAGCATTCAAAACTGGCGATGAACAGGGTGTTTTACAAGGTAATGTTGTTGGATCTGTACAATTCTATTTTAAGTCAGGGACAAAAGAAATAACCAGAATTGAAGGTAAACAAGCAGAGATGGTATATACGCCAGCATCACCTGAATTTAGTTCACAAAAGATATCAGGGACATTTGACGCGATTATCGCTAATACTAAAGCCAGCCAAGTTGTATTGCAGGGAAAAGAAAGTTATTTTGAGCTTGGGAATGAACAACGCAATGATAAAATATATGGCATTGAAGGAGAAGCAAGAACTGTTTTTATTCAAGGCAAAACCCTGCAAGCTAAAGGCTTGGATTTAGCAGATTACATGCACATTAGAGGAGCTTACGAGTTTAGGCGTGAAGAAGCTGGAAAGGAATTTGAACAGTTGGGATTGATGTCAGCGATTGATATTCAAGAAGAATATGAAGTTACCTGCAATATCAATGATAAATCATCTTGTATTCAAGCAGCAGTGCAGAAAAAATATCGTGTAAGCTGTGCTACTAAAGATACTTGTTTATTTGCATTGGATGCTCGTCTTGAGCTTCTTAAGAAAACCTATAATAGTATTCCTAAAAATGCTGTGTTTGTAACTCAAGATGGCAAAGAAATTTCATCGCTTGGTCAAGGCTCCATTGATGCAGGAAAAGTACTTGAAGGTACATTAATAACACAAACATTTGATCCAAAAGATAAAGGAACTATGTTATTTTATGATGCTGGCTTAAAAGATACCCAGCCAACTATTATTGTTGATCATAATGATAACAATGTTAAGAATCTTCTCGAAACTACAACACAGCAAATTGACAAGAAAACTGGCGAAGTATTTACTATGAACTTCTTGTTTGATAAAACTGATGGTATTGTTGCAACCAAAGTAAGTCATCAACAGCTCCGTAATTTAAATAAAAATTACGACGAATATATATTCGAGGGCGGCTTGAAAATAATTCCTGTTTCACACAAGCCGGAAGAAAGCATTGTTAGTGTTGTCAATGATTTTAGCCACGCATTTATTAGTTTAACGACATCAAGCTTTGATAAAGCTGCAAATAGCTTTGTATCTGACGCTGTGCTGGTGCAGGGAGAGGATGGCATTAATGAAAAAGTAAAACAATATGTACAATTCCGAGCTAAAATCCTTGAAACTGCACGATTAACAACACAGTTTACTGGTGAACAATACAAACCAGAAGATTTAGCTAGATTGCAATTCACGTATGATTCGTTGCATGCTCTCAATGATCAATTTAAAGGATACCTTCTTGGAAAAATACCAGACGACAAACGGTTGGCTGTTGAAAAATTGATAGCAGGAAATGAAAAAGTTATTGAAGGGAAATATGATGATGCTTTGAATGTTTATCAACAAATTAATGATCCCGCCTTGAATAAGATGGTTCAGTCAAAGATTGCAGATGTCTTGTTTGAAAAAGGTTCTTACCAGGAAGCATCAGATCTTATCGCCAGTTTGATTCAGCAATATTATCCTGATGGTCGAGGAGCAGATACTACTATGGAAGTTCTTCTCTATAAAAAAGCAATGGCTTTAGCTAAACAGGGAAAAAATACTGAAGCGCAGCAGCTTATTATTGCAGTTACTCAATCAGATGATGAAGAATTAGCTGGACAAGCATTGGTTGAATTAGCTAAAACACAGTTTAATCAAGGTAAAACAGATCAAGCGCTTGCAGCGATGAAGTCTGCATATAAAAAATTGGATGCAGTCAACAAAGATTATGCAACATCATTAATTCCCCAGATGGTGCAGTTAGCTGCAAGCGGCATAGATTTAGAGTATCAAACGGGTGAAACCGCTGAAGAATATATTGCTCGTGTTAAAGCACAAGTTGATGATGTGGCAAGCAAGCTATCACAAGAAGGCGTTTCACCAATTGAACTAAATAAAATAACTTCAACGCTGCTTAGTCAAGGCAGTCAAAACATTGTCAATGGTGACATTCGAGAAACAATTGTGCAGGCAGCATTGGAAGAAAATCAGGATTTAACTTCATTGGCTGTTGCTAGCCAACATTACGCTTCGCTTGGTGATGAAGCAAATGCGCAAAAATACAATGAACTTTATTTGACACAACTGAATGAATTAACCAGAAAAGAAGAATTTGCAACTGATTACAGCAAACAGCGAAGCCAGGCAGAAATACTTGAAGCGCAGCTTGTAGTTGCACCTGAAGATAAAGTAGCAGCCCTTGAGCGCGCATTATTTAATGATCCTAAAAATATCAATATTTTAAGCGAATTAGCTGATATTTACCAACAACAGAAAGATTTGAGCAGTAAATATAAGGCAAGAGAATATCTTATAAAAGCAGAAACAGAGACTAAAAAACAATTAGTTGAGTTAGGATTAACTCCAGAACAGATTAAAGAACTTGTAGATGCTGATAATCAAAAAGTAGATCAAATAATTGCATTAGTTGAAGGACTTGGCGTAGAAATTGCAGGAGTATCACTGCCTTCAAAACAAGATCTTGAAAAACAAGGATTAATTGATCTTAAATCAAGATATGGCATAGATTGTGGAGACTTGACCATACAAGGATGCAAAGAAAAAATAAAAGTAGTTATAGCAAGTATTAAAGGATTAGATGCTCAGGCAAAAGTTCTCGGTACAACAAAAAAACAATTAGATCAGTATCTTGGTCAGGTTAGTCAACAAAAGAAACAACAGGAATTAGCAAAGCAATACAATGAAGCAGTCAAAACTCTCCAAGATGCAGTTCCTCCATCTGAAGATTCTCCTGAAGACTACAAACAATGGTATAATGAACAGCTACAGCGGTTAGCAATAGGGTATAGCAAAGGTGGCTTCCAAGGAGATAAAATTGCTTTGCAAATTGCAGCTGCTCACGGTATTTATTATTCAGGAGTTCAGGATATTTTTGGCGGCAAACAGGGAATGGCGCAGCGATTAGCAGAATTTGGTGATAAAGATTCCTTGAATCTGGCAGCTAAAGTTTACTTTGATGCAGATGCAAAAATACAGCAAGAGCTTGATAAAAATAGTGCATTTTCAAATGCTTTGAAAGATCAAATTATTAATCCTGGAGTTGAATCTTACAATCAAGTAACGTTTTCACAATATCAAGATTTAAAATCATCAAATCAACGTTTAGGTGAATTGCTCCAAGGAGAAAAATCAGAGCTTTATATTGAACGTGAACAGGAAATTGAATACCTTATTACTAAATTAGCTGCTCAATTTGGGGACATGGGAAAACAATCATTATTTGAAACTGTTTCAGCAAAGCCAGAAATCCTCAATGCAATCCAACGAACAAAAGTGCCTACTGATCAGACATATATTCTTATTGAGCAATTAAAACAGCAATCGCTCGGCTTAGAGGCAGGAAAATTTGGTGATGTTGTTGAACTCCGCGATCGCATTGATGCATTTAAGGATACGTTTAAGGCAATGTTAGTTGACAAAAATTATAAAACACCTGAAGAAAAAATTGCAGCATTTAAAGAATTGGTTGGTATCTATTCTAAAGCAGGTGAATATGTTGTTCTAGATGGCGTTGAGGTGCCTGTTGAAGCAGCAGGGGCTATAGATTTGCTTAAATCAGAGTTAGTCAAAAAGATGACTCTTGAAGATCTGCAGGAACTTGATGCAGCAATTTATCAAAGTGATTATATTGACACACTTGTTGCTGGTATTAACCAGAAAAAAATGGAGTATACTAAGCAAAAAGAAACAGCAGATTATTTATCACAGCAATCATATAATGAAATTAATCAATATTCTGCTGATGAAAAAGCGTTATTGGATGTCTTGGAATTTAGAAAAACAGTTGCAGCTTCAGTTTTAACACAAACAAAACTTGAGCTTGAAACGCAATTAAAAGCAGGAGAAATTACTTCTCAAGAATATCAGCAGCGTATTCAACAATTAAACAACCAGGCAGATAAACACCGAGATGCAGTAGATTCTCTTGTGGTTGATAAGATTAGTTTTGCTGCTTCATTTGATCCGAACACAGCATTGAAGCTTACGACTGAATCTTTGAACTATTTAAGCAGTCAAGGCAAAGAAAAAGTCTTACGTGTTATTCTTCAGCAAGAAGACAAAGTTACCGCACAATACCAAGATATATTAGATGATCTTGCTTTGGAAAAAGCTGGCCTTCACGTGCGTGATTTAAACACACTTCTTCAAGCTATTGGTATGGATCCAGAGCTTAAAAAACAATTATCTGCAGATCAATTGCAGCAACTTACAGAAGCAAAAACTAACCTTGAAAATAAGGTGCGGAGTGCTGTACGTGACCGTCTTATAGAATTATCTCAGATTGAAGCTGTTGCAGGAAGTTCTCAAGCTGCATGTTTAACCAGAGCTAGTTCCTGCACTGAAGAAGATCTTCAAAAAATTTATGATCAAAAACAGAAACTAGAACTTGATTCTCAAGGTGCTAAATATCAGGCAGAAATTGCTTTAGAAGCAGCAGAAGCTCATTTAGAACAATTAGAAGAACATGATGCTCCAGATAATGAAATTGATCAGCAGGAAAAACTGATTGAAGCATTAGAAAAAAAAGTGGAGCATCCTTATTTAGCGCTTATTGAAGAGAAAAAAGCAGCATTGGAAAAAATATACGCGCGGCTTGATAAAGAGATTTTGCAATCATTATCAGATGAACATGCGCATGACATGTTATTTGTGCCTGGTGATGCGGAAGACGAGTTAATTGAAGCGCATAAATCATTAAGCCATGACTTGGCTGTTACGGCATTAACCTTTGCAGAACAACAAAAAGCATTGGATCCTGTTTCTGGCTGGACTAAAGATCCTGAACAAGCTTTGCTCTCAGCGCAAAAAATAGCCATTCAAACTATCAATAAAAAACTAACTGATGAAGTTGAACGTGATATACTGCAGTTTGATAAAGATGGATTTTGGGCAGTACGTGAAGATGAAATTGATATAGAGAAAAATGTTCTTGGTGGATCACAAGCTAAATTCAAAGGTGCAGTGAGTCAAATAGGAATGTATCTTGCTTCATCAGCTGCAAAACCAGATCAATTAGTTGAAGCGTATTATGAAGGTGCTATTGCTGCAGCAAACAATGATCTTAAACTCAAAAAGATGTTTGCTTTAGATTATTTAACAAAAAAGATGAAAGTGGGGGGTATTTTTGGACATGATGGTGGAGCGATTTCAGCATTAAAAGCATTATCAACACCAATAGCAGATCAAAATGCTGGTCACAACAAAGATATTAATGATATTAATCGTATTGCTGCAGAAATCAATGATCTTGAACAAGGATATGGTCAGATAAAAAAGATTAAAGCAGAGTCTGGATTGAACTATGATGAAATTGCTGGATTAAGAACTGAACAAGATATTGCTTCTGCTTATGCATTTAAGGGCAAGTCAATAACTCAAGATGAAGCTGTTTTTGTTTTAAAGCAAATTGCACAGGCTCGTGACATCAATGGTCAGAATTTGTTTAAACCAGATACGGTAAAAACAGATTACGTAACAGATTATCAGGGCAGTTTCAAACCAGTTGAAATCTCAGTGTTTGGCAATCCCATTAATGTTGATGCATTTTTTACTCCACAAGGAGTAATTGAAATGGAAGCAACTTCTCGTGTAATTGGCTTTGTTACCAGCACCGGTGCTAAAACATTAGTAGCAATCTCCCAAAAAACAGCAGCAGCAAGTGCTACTGCGGGAAATGTAGTTACAAAAACAGGATTGAATATAGTATCTAAAACTGCGGCATTGCCTTTAAAAGCTGTTCATGCAATCACTGAAGGGTCATTGAGATTTTTTAATCCATTTACGTACACACAAATATTAGAAGGTGCAGTAGAAAAAGTAGTTGGAGAAAGTACTGCAGCAAATATTTTCAAATTTTATGTTGCTGAAATTGGCGGCGAAGAAATTCTGATGCCTTCTTTGGTAAAACAATCAGGAAGATTAGCTGGCACATCACATCTTGATGATGGCTTGGATACTTTAGAAAGTGTTTTGGGTGCAAAACATACAAGCTTAGGCGTATCAAACACTAAATTAACTGTTTCAGGTGAAAGATATGCATCAGTAGATAACTCATTAACGGATGTTCTTAGTTCAAAAAACATTCAGTCAAAATCAGATGCCAAGCCAGGAGAGCCATCTTATGAAATCCTTGCATCGAACAAATTTGGCGAGCCATTGGCAATACAGATTTACAATGTCAGAGGAGAACCAGATCAAATATTAGCAGTAAAAGGAAGTTCTTTTGATACAGCAAAAATCAAAGAAGGTTTGGTTGAAGTTACTGACACTAAACTAGAGTTCAATACAAAGAATAGCATTAATGTTGGAGGCATTGAAATAAAATCATCATCTGATGTTGGAAAGCAGTCAATAGCATTATTAACATCTGCTGATATTAATAAATACAGAGAAAAATATGAAGCAGTTAACGCTGAATCAGGAATAAAATTACACGAGGTAACTGCAACAACAGCAGATGGAGGAACTGTAAAAGGATATTTCTATAATAACGATCCTGCACAAGGATTAATTATTCAAACCACTGCTGAACAAGTTAGAAAACTACCAACTATAACTTCCTTAACTGTTACTTCAGGAGCTGAAACAGGGACTGTTGCTTTAGATAGTAAAGTTACAACAACTAAAGAAAGTTTAAAACAAGCATTGCTGGCTGCAGCTTCTCAAGATTCATTGCTGGAGAATTCCTTGAAATCAAAAAAAGCGCCTGCTGATTTTGGTGATTTAATCAAAGCTAAATTCTGGAAGTACCAAACGCCTGAAGAACAAGGCGCTGAAGTGATGATTGAAGAGATTTTATCAAAGTCAAAAGGTTCAGCGCGAGAATTGTTAGTTGCATTGCGTGATGAGTATGGCATACTAACTGTTGACTTAGAATCTAAAGTTTCGCATCCTGTATTAGATTCTATGATTGAACAAGCAAAGAAAAATCTTCCTGTTGAGAACAAAGCATTAGATGCCCAACTTAAATCTGTTCAGGATATTAAACAAGATCCAAGCAAATTATCTTCAGCTCATTATGCTCTAAGAAAAACCATTGCTGACATGCAAAAAGCGCAAGGACTTTCTCAAGAAAAAACATTATTAGTTATGGAACAAGTATTGAACCAGCAGATAGAAAGTATTAATGAATTGCTTGTTTCAGAACCTGAAAAACCTGGACCACAACCAACAGTTCCTGCACCATCACCAGTAACTCCATCAACAACACCTCCTACAATACTGCCACCTCCGATTCAGCCAGTTCCACCTACTCAACCAGTAATCCCAGCAGCAGTTGTTGCGCCAGCAACTAAACCTGAAGTACAACCGTCAGTAACTGCTCCAGTTATTGATCCTCTTGTGCAACAACATATTACTACCTTACAAACAACTGATAATATATTTAGTTTAAATAGTGCTATGGATGCATTAGTTGCATTAACTGATCGTCAAGGTATTGAACAAGCAGTTGAGCCATTGTTTGCTGCATTAGGTCATAGTTCTCCAGTTATGCGTCAGCGAGCTGCTAAAACTGTTGGTGAATTAGTGCAAAAAGGTGTTATTGCTCCAGAAACTGCATTGGCAAAACTTGAACCATTGCGCAAGGATCCAGCTCAACAAGTACGAATAACTGCAGTTAATACTATCAGTAACGTTGAAGCAATCAAAGCGCAGCGTGAATCCTCAGTTGTTGTTGGAGTTGAAAAAGAAGAGCCGCTTGTTGCGTTACAAACAACAGGAACTTCTGGAGTTGCACAAGATCTTGCTAAAGAAGCTCAAAAATCAGGATTAGAAAAAGTAATACCAATAACAAGCGGCATAGTAACAACCGAAGCTCCTGTTGTTGCTGAAGAAAAACCAGTTGAAGGAGAAGTTCCTGAAATTCCTAGTACCGAAGTAGTGCAGGAAGCAGGTCCACCGACAACATTTAGTGGTAGAATTACTCTTGCTGTTCTTACAGCTTCAGCAGCAATTGGGAGTGCTTTAGGATTGAAAACTGAAGGAGCATTGGAGATTGCTGTTCAGACAGGTTCAACTTTTGGATTGAGTGGAAGAAATTGGTTAATACTCGGTCTTAGTTTTGTAACAGCAGGTCTTATAGCATTAGGAATTCTTATATTCAAATATGGTAGTATTGGTGATGGTATTGAAACTCTGCGTACAAAGCTTATAATCAGTCGATATAATCAAAATAGTGACCGGTTTATCAGAAACAGGGTTTTATTAAGGGATTTGAATAGGAAAGGAATAACTCATATCAATAATATCGACATAGATCATTTAACAGACCCTACAGAAACTGCTGAGAGTAAAGTTGCTTATGAATTAAGTATATTGAATTTATTCACTCTCGATGACATTACTGAACAGGTTTATGATGCATTAAGATTAAAACATTCAGATGATAATATAAATGCTCGTATACATGAGATATTATATGATAACAATCCAACAACAAGAGCTGTTGCAGCACAAGAATTATCAACACCAAGAATTACTCGAGGACTGCAACTTGATGAAAATGGATATGAAGCAGAACGATATGCTGTTCTTGGACCATTGTTAGGAGCTGCATTGTTAGACCCTGATGAGAACGTAAGAGAGGTAGCACGAAATTCATTAGCACGATTAAGAGTATTGCCTGGATTTAGAACTGTAATCCAAAGGTTGTTACCCACAGAATTCCCAAAAAAAGACATTTATACCATAAAAATACGTATTTCTGCATTAATATCTGCATTGTATCAAGCAGATGGTATTGAAGAAAGAATATTCTGGTTGCAAAGTAATTTACAAAATTTAAAAACTAACGCTGATGTTGAACTCGTGAGTGCATCTATTTATGCATTGACTGCATTAGCTGATAAACTTACCGATGGACAAGTAGAGGAAATAATTAACAGTCTCAGGATAATTTTAATGTCTCGAAAATTAGTTGGAATAAGATATTATGCAGCATTATTCATAAATAGATTTAGTTTTACGCAAACAACAGAAGGAAATCCACTGCGACATCTATCACCTGAAAAAGCTGCTGAATTTATTCCACTTCTTGAAGCTTTAGAAACAGATATGGAATCATTGACGCCAAAAGAAGAATATGAAGTACCAAGAAGCAATGTAATAGGAATTAGACAAAGATTAGAACAATTGCAAACACTAACTCCAACATCTACACTTCCTCCAGTTGCGCGTGCACTTGCTTACTTGACAAGCAGCATTACTCATGAACCAACCGGATTATATAGTTTACAACGACTAGCTGCTAAGAAACAAGAAGGTTTAGAGAGTACTGTTGATATTATTATTGCTCAAATGCCATTGATAGTAGATGATGACTCAAATGTTTTGATTGATACATTACAAACCTATGTTGATAACGGTATTATTACTAGTGAAGCATTGGCAGCAAAATTACAAGAACCTTTTGATGCTCTATCAGCAGGAACTAAAAAGACAGCATTCGAAGAATTTATTGTAACATTAAAAGAAACAAGAGTTGTACCAGTTTCTGTAGCTCCTTCAGAAACACCAGGATTATTAGAAAAACCAGAGATTCCAGTTGCCGCTCCAGAAGCTGTTGAAATTTCAGATTCTTTCGGAGCTTTTTTATTTACTCCTATACCTACCACACCATTGCCTCTAGATACAGAAGAAGTAATTGTTGATGATGAAGCAACTCGAAAAGCAAGAATAGCTGATGTTAATAAAGGATTACGTAGTCGTGGAGTTCCTCGTCCTGAAGAATTACCTAGTGCAGCAGCTCCTATTTTAGCTGAAGCAGAAGTAGTTGCAGCTGCAGTTCCTGTTGATCAAACAGCTGGTTTAACTGAACAAGAATTAGCTGGCATAGAAGAGCTTCCCCCGGGAGAATTTACTGAAGTAGAACCAAAACTTCCATCACTCCGTCCAGGTCCTGGAAATATTGATGAATATATTTATCGTATTACTAAATTAGATGCTGAACTCAAAGCAAAAGATAACCCCTCTGATGTTGTAGAAACAGTTTATGATGAAGGCTTAAATGCAATTGAAACATTAGCTGAAGCATCTCGTATCGCTGGAGCAGAAAAAGCAATAAAACCATTATTGGGAATTGCAGCAAATACAAAGCTTACAGGTATAGATGCAGCAACACGAAGAAAAGCGATTCAAACATTGCATGCATTACGTAGATTAGTCTGGCCTGCAGGAAGTGTTGAAGTATTAGAAGGATTAACTGATCCTGATGTTGGAGCTGAAGTCAAAGCTGTGCTGGATGATATTAAAAAAGCACAAATAGAAGTTGTAACTCCACCAACACCTACACCACCTCTTGCAGCGCCACCTGCTAAAGCTCCTGAACTTACTACAGCTGATACTTTTGCAGCATTGCTCACTGATCTTAAGAGCGATAGTGATATAGTTGCTATTAATGCAATTAATCAGCTTGCTTCTAATCCTGATTCAAGAGCAATACAACCATTATTAGATCTAACATATAGTCGAACTGCATCTCTTGAAGTTAAAAAAGCAGCTGTTGCAGTATTAGGTTCATTTGAAAAGTTACCATGGCCACAAGGAACATTAGCGCGATTAGCAGCTCTTGTACGTAACAATGAACTAGCACAGGGTGCAAAAGATAGTTTAGGATTATTAGGCCAAGAAAAAGTAGAATTAGCTGTAGAAGAATTAATTAAAATAATGGATACCAAAATTCGTCAAGATATCATAGCTGTTGCTATCATAGCTGTTGCTGAGGTTATAGAACAATTATATTCATTTGAAGAAACTGATGCTGCAAAGGATAAATTAACTGAAATAGTATTAGATCCTCAACAATATCCACGAGTTAAATTAGCGGCGTACAAAGCATTATTAAAAATATCACGTGAAAATGGTGTATTTGAAATAGAAATTGAAGCTTATAACATTGGAACAAAATTACTTCAACAAGAATCTGCTGGAACATTGCCTGCTTTAGAAACACCTGTACGTCCAGAAGTAGATATTCCGCCTTATGAATTAGAACGACCTAAACCATTCGAAAAACTCAATCGAGTTGTTGCAGATTTATTGAGAGAATTAACTAAAAATCATCAATCAACGGCAGCAGCAGACGGAAGTACAACATATCCTGCAGAAAACTTCCCGCAATTAGATGGTTACAAAGTTCCTACAACACCACAATCAATTACTGGCACGATTGTTCCATTACTTAGCAGCATTCAATCAGCAAAAGATAAAGCTCAATTAAGATTATTAGTTTATCCACTTATTGCAAGCATTGCACGAGATCAAAGAGCTGATCAAAAACAAGCAAAAATTAATCTTTTAAACGGCATTATTGCAGTTGATTCATCATTAAAAGGATTTATTTCTGCAGCTGCAAAAGATTTAGGAGTTACTTTAGGTGTAGGTCAGCAAACAGGATTATATGTTGATATTCTGAACTTGCAGCAAGCTGATGGAACATTAACACTAAAAGTGCAGCAGGCTGTTGCTATTTTAAGTCCAGCAGTAAAAGATTCCTTTGCAATAGAAACAGCAGTGACGCAATTAGCAAACGAAGGAATCGGAGAAAAAATTAAAGAAACTGTTGTCACTGAAACAGGCAGGCCATTGCAGCCAGATATTGAAACGGTAAGACCTGTGCTTGAAATACTGGGTGTAACAACTATTGATCAAGCTGTTTCAAAATTAAAATCTGCCTTAATCGCTTCGCGTTCAAGTGAAGAATTATCAGCTGCTCTTAGAGGCATTGTGAAATTAAAAGACTTGCCTGAAACAGATGCATTAAACAGTGAGCTTGAAAGAATAATTAAAGATGAAAATAATCTTTATCATCCACTAATACGATTGCAGGCTTACGAAACATTAGAACAAACTGCACAACATGGAGGTGAATTACTTCCAATTCAACCTAAAATTAGTCTGCTTGCTGATAGATTAAAAGCTCGTGAATCGCAACTTCCGCCCGTTCCACATCCGCTTGTTGAAGATATTTTGTTAGGCATACAAGCATATATACAATCTAATCAACCGCCTGAATTAGCTGTCAAGCCAAATGATGTGCCGGCTATTCGAAAAATGGCTGATGAATTGCAACCTGTAGTAGCTGCTGGTAAAAAAGAAGACTTAAAATTATTAGTAACTCCATTATTAATTGCTTATGCAAGCAATGAAAAACATACCGCCTATATTAGTATTCTCAATGCATTAATCTTAGCAGATCCATCATTACAAAGTTATATTCAACAAAAAGCTCGAGAATTAAGATTAACATTAACTTTAGTTACAGTACAAACACCTTCGTTGCCGCCGGTAACTTCAACAATTCCTCCAACTCCACCACCTACTGTTCCTCCATCAGCACCAGCTCAATCCACTACACCATCAGCGCCTGCTCCAGCACCTCCATCTGCTCCTGCTAAACAAACAGGTCAACCTTCTCAAGCTTCTGCTACACTACGTACGCTTCCAACTGATGCAAAAGCAGAAGATCGTGATACTTACGAAATATCAATATCTACAGGAAATGAAGTAGAAGCAATAGAAGCGCTGTATAAACTTGCAGCAGTTAAAAATAGATATGATATTGGATTCTTGCTCAGTCGAGTATCCGTTGGAAATATTCCAGCTGCTGTTAAAGTTGAAATTATAAAAGTGTTAGGAGATCATTACAATGATTATGAATGGCCAGTAGATAGGATGAGGCATTTGTGGGGACAGAGGAATGTTCCTGAACTTAAAGATGCTGCGATTGAATCATTCGCTAAGTTAAGTACTACTGATTTAAAAGAATTGAGCGAATACGCTTGGTTTATGTTAAGAGGAACAGAAAAGATTCAGTTTCAAATAGAATCAATAAGTATTTTAAAAGACACAGCACTTTTGTTAAGTGCAAGAAATGAAAATATAGTCGGATTGAAAACTAAATTAAGAGCTATAATTGAAGAGCGTTTTCATGACAGTAAAGTTCATGATGCAGCACAACAAGCGCTTGATGCAATTGATGCAGCAGAATCAGGACGCAGTTCAGAAGAATTAGGTATCAGTACATCACCACCTGAGATTTCAGAACCAGGGTTTGATTTTGGAGTTGATACCAATCCATTCGTTGACCTTACTCCTCCGCCAACATTACCTAAAAAAGGAGGAGGCGGTGGATTTGGCGGATCAGGACCTGCAATTGTTGGCATAGCATTAGCTATGGGTGTGTCATTAATTGCAAGACTTGCTGGTGCTGATGAACTTGCTGAAGAAATAGAACAAAATGGAATAAGTGGAACCACTGTGCGTATCATTTTGTTCGGTTTGTTTTTAACGATTGTAACAATTCCTGTCATTGGATATGTTAAAGATAAATATGGCACTATAGCTAATGCATATTATGCTTTCAGGCTTAATCGAGTTTTCAAAGAAAAAAATAAATTGTATCCTGAACCTAAAGAAAGAATTGATAGAAATGTTGCTCTCCTAAAAGAACTTCAAAATAAAAAACTTGCTTCAGCAAGTGATGATGATATTAAAGACTATGAAAGTAAAGCGCGGCCAGCAGCAGCTCTTGGCAATAACATAGATGAGTATCTTTATCTTGTTGAATTGTATAGCGCTGGCAAAATATCTTCCCAAGTATTAAGACGATTATTACCTGAATCAACCAATCCAGCTATACAAACTGGTATCAAGGATTTAGATAGTCGTGACCCTCATGAACAATATTCTGCAATAAGGACTTTGGAAAGTACTCAATCTAATCATCAGGATCACAGCCTTGTCGCTGCTCATCTGCTACTTACTGCGTTAGCAGATACTTCAGATTCAATGAGATCATCTGCTGCAAGAGTATTTCAAGCGCAAAACATGCAAGGTGTATTACCAAAGATTATTCAGTTTTTTGCAGATGCAGAAACGGGAAGATTGCCTGGTGCAGAAAGAAGATATGAATTTATTGGAAATGTAGTTACTCATGATAATAATTATGATTTTGCTGCTCTGAAACCACAACTTATCGCTGCAGCTGCAGATACAACAAAAAGCATGAATGAACGTGTTGCTACGCTACGTGCATTAGATTACTTAGGACTCTCTGCTGATGAACTACAGCAAATTTATCCATTTATCAAAGAAATCGTAACTTCAGGAACAGGAGGACAAATAAATGCAGTAATAATATTTGTTGGAAGAAATTCTATCTTATCCAATTTATCTGAGGGTCAAGTCCACGAGTTGTTATCATTAAGCTTAACACAATTTAAAGATAAGGGTTCATTGGATTTAGCATTATTGCTGTCTTTATTGATAGGGAGAGCAGGCAATACTGACGAAACTCAAAGAATAATTCCTGAATTAATAACATTATTAAACCAAGGACAACCTGTTGAAAATCTATTATATATACTTGGAAGTATGCTTAATATTCAGGGCATTGAAGCTGTTGTCCTAGAGTTTGAACCATTAACAACAACAGATGATAAAACTGTTTTGAAAGCTTTGATAGGGCTTGTTAACCAATTGCATCAAGTTCAAGGAATGGATAGATACATACCATTCTTAATAGAACAATTAGATCATAAAGATGGTCATGTCAGACAATTAGCAGGATATGCATTAACAGAATATGCAGGATTTACCCAAGCAAATAATGCATTATCTAAATTAGATGATCTTAGGAAAAACGATCAAGATGAATATGCAAAATCTGCTGCTGAAAGAGCATACACTGCAATAACAGGAAGACATAATGCAGGAACACAAGTCGGTCCAACAACTCCTCAGACAACTCCTTCTTTTGGTCCTCAAATTCCTACAAGTGAAGGGCCTGTTAAACAAGACAGAGATAGTTTATACAGAACTATTGAAACAGGTAATCCAGCAGATGCAGTAAACGCATTGGTTGATCTTGCTTCAGATAAAGAGAGTAGGGATATTGATGTACTGCTTAGCATGTTAAAAAATAATAGAATTTTGCCGCGAGTAAAACGTGCAATAATCAGAGTATTAGGAAGAGATTATAGAGAATTTTCTTGGAGCGATGAGCAATTACGTGAAATAATGAGATTTGCTGCAATTCCAAGTTTAGGACAAACTGTTTTACAAGCTGTAAATGACTTAGGACATGAAAAGAAAACTACCATGGTTACATTACTTACAACAAAACTATCTGATCAAACTCAAAATATCAGAATAAATGCTGCTAGTATTCTGCAAGCATTAGCTCCATTTGCTGAAACTGATGCAGCGAAAGATGCATTACAAGCAAGAATCAATAAAGCAGATGAAGTTAAGCAAGTTAGAGATGCTGCAACTGCTGCATTGAATGCCATCAATACTCGCCAGCCATTTATAGCATCAGATGTTGGATTACCTACTCGTAGGCAACCTGCACCATCTTCACAAACTCCTCAAGGTCAAGTGCGTTTAATTGTTGCTATTGCAGGTGTTAAAGCAGAAGATGGCAATGTCAATCCGCAAATGACAGCAGCAATTACAACATTAACTTCAGGAAATGTATATGAAGCAGCGTTACAATTATCACAAACTATTACTCAACCAGCAGTACCATCTCCACAAGCTCCTCAAGGTGCTGCGCCTGTAACAACACCATCTCCTGCAGCACAACCAGTTTCTCATGACGCATCTCAACTGAAAACCAAGCAAGAACAACATGATGTTGCAAGACTAAACCAATTACGCAACACAGGTTACAGATCAGTAGTTGATGCGCTTCATGCATTTGATGTTGCTGAAATCAGCAGTTATTTTACTGCAGAAGAAGTTGCAGAGCTAGAACGATTAATTGGTTCGAAAAATAGGGATGCTATTTTAACATCTGATGAAATAGTTTTGTTAGAATATCATACTAGAACGAAAGGAGATATACAAATCCCAAAACTATTTGGAATCGATAAAGAAAAAACTGCTGCACTCAAACGAAAACTGCAAAGTGCAGGTATTTATTCTATTAATGGGATAGTAGCTCAACTTAATCATCAACTAACAGGTATTCCTTTAGAACAACGAAGACAGATTAAAAAACTAGTTGGAGGAACAGGCGCAACCCTAACACTAGAAGATATCCTTAAATTCAACCTTTATCGTCGTGCACATGGTATTGTTGTTGAAGATGATCGAATTGATGAAAGAAAAGAAGGCAGTCATTATCAAAAAACACGTGTAAGTGAATTACAACAACGACAGCTTACTAGTCTTGAAGCAGTTTTAGGCACTGAGAGTTATGTAGCACTGCTTGAGACACCATTATTCAGATCACCTTCAGCACTTGATGAAATGTTGCCTGGCAAAACAGCAATCACCGTAGATGCAATTCAGACAATCTTAGAAACTCATATTCATCATGCACAACAACGTGAACATGATGACCAATATCATTTAGCAATCCAAGCGCTAGAACATTATCTTGGTTTAGGATTGGAATATGGCAGGGATATTGTATATGCGCAATTAAGTCAATATTATAATACTCTTGGAATGCAAGAGGTAAGTAGTCATTATGAAGAACTTAGTAAAAAAGCAGCGCCAACACAAGAAGCAATTAGAGCAATTGCTCCTCGACAACCATATACTGAAAAACCGTTTGATAATGAACGTACTATTACCGGCATTGAACCAGAAGCAGATCTAGAACCAATCGCTGAGGACAGCAAAGAGAGTGACAAATTAGAAGCATATGGTTTAACCTTAAACCCAGGTCAAATAAGCTTAGGAATAGAGAAAATAACTTTAAATGATAGATGGTATAATCGACTTGGAAGATGGCTCATCGCAAGAGTTGGTATTAAAACACCAGAGTATACTGTTACAATCAATGCCCATCCCTCTGTGTTTGACAAAGAAGGCAAAGCAGCTCGACGATTGAAGAGAATAGCAGAGAATCTTGTTCGTCTTGAAGAAATAAATGGTAAAGAAGATCCAACATTATTAGGATTGACTAAACCAGGCAATAAATGGAGTGTTGAAGAAGCAGAAGAAACCCTTAACAAAGCAGCACCAACAAAATTACGATCAGTATTCAGCGGCTGGGGAAAATCTGCGTTAATTGTTGGCGGCTTATTTGTTGCTGATTATATATTGCCTGGAATAATGTCAGCATTTGGCATGGATGCTTCAACATGGTATGCAAAGACTGCTGGTGTCGAAGGAAGCTTAGAATCTGTTGGTAGTGCTGCACTTGGGAAAACATTACTGGGGCATATTCTTGGTGGTAACTATGTAGTATTGAGTATCATTGCATTAACAGCAGCAAGCTTCAGTGTAGGAAATATTTTAGCATTCGGGTTTTTAGCGTTATTAGGAAATGTTATTGGATTTACCTCGGGAAAAATTTTACTTATAGCTGGTGCAAGAGTTATGGTTGGTCCGATATTGAAATGGCTGGCAGGAAAAATCTCCAAAAAAACAATCAGGAAAACACCAGCTTATACTATTCAAGTTAGAACTTCAAAGCAAAATATGGCGAATGATAAGGAGAATAAGATAAAAGAAAAATTCAGCACATGGTTTATACCCTTCAGAACAAGAAGATTTTCATTCAGAACAGGGCAATTTTCTGAAGAAGGAGTTCAGTTTGATAATGCTCAAGTTCCAGTGCTTGGTGCTGATCAACTAGCTCTAGAAGTAAATCGACAATTAGTATTAAGAGATACTATTGACCCTCGAACCTTGCCGGGATTAAGAGTTGGAAAGAAAGTAAGACCAGTACAAACAGAACCTCCAACTAAGTGGATTAATTGGATGTCAAAATTTCGTATTTTAGGTTCAAGAAGTATTTTATTACCTATATTAGCTTTAACAGGGTTACTTTTTACTAAAAGTGATTCACGTTTTGTTCTTCTAGAAGAAACCTTGCCTGTTGAAGATAAAATAGAACAAGTTAAGCCAAAAACTATTCAACCACGTTCTGCTGAACAAGAAACAAAAAGAGCTTTTGAACGTAGAGGAATAGAGCAATCAACGGCATTACTGGCTCAAAATGAAATACAAGAAAAAATAACTCAATCTCAATCTGACGAAATAACTAATGCTGAAAAAATTCCTCTCTTGGAAAAAGTTGTAAGAATAGCAACTGAAATGCTTGCTGATTCTTCTGTAAGTGAAGGAGATCGCACGTATTTTAAAGCTCAAAGAAAATATGCTGAAGATAAATTAGCAGCCTTAAAAGAAACAACACCAGCAGCAGAATCACCAGCTAAAACAGAACCTCAAGCTCCAGCTAAAGCAAAGCCAACAGCAAAACCTGCAGAAGAGAAACCTGATTTTGAAGCACCAACAGTTAAACCTAAAGCTCCGCCTAAAGCAAAACCAAAACCAGCAGAAGACAAACCAGATTTTAGTAAAGCAGGAGTGCAGGATGTTGATGTTGAAGTTGCACAAGTACAACCTGTATTAAGCCAGCCAGTTAAAAATACTATTGGTGCAGTAACTGCAGGATTAGTTGGATTAGGAATTCTCTTAGCTCCAGCAGGAGCAGCAGCATCAACAGGAGCAGGCGGAGTCGCAGCAGCAGGAGCTTCAACAGGAGTATGGACAACGATTGTCGCAGTTGCTTCTAATCCAGTTACATGGATTGTTGTTGGCGCATTAGCAATTGGTGGAGGAATATGGTGGTGGTTAAATAGGAAAATAGCAAAGTCATCAACTAGTATAACTGAGACTGAAGCTAAACAATTAGCTCTTTCAGTTTTGAAACTTAAAAAAAATGATCAAGGATTCTTATCAGCAAACTTTGGTCCAAAAGCTCCAGGTGATAAACATTTAACTGATAAAGAAGTCAGTGATCTTACAGCACTGCCTTCTCCAATACTTCGTCTGCAATATCTCCTTACCCATGGTTTTAGTGTAAATGATGTAGCGATTAGAGCAGGTGGATTACCGGCTGTTGCAATAAGTGAAGGAGAAGATGGCGAAGAAGTTGATGAGACTGCAGATAGAGCATCTCGCCAGCAAAGAATAAATAAACTTGTTGCGCCTTTGCTTGATGGATATTCAAATGTGTATGGTATCTCACCTGATGTAGCTCCCCAGATTATACATGATTTAGCTTTAGCTGATGATCCAAATTCAGTATTAGACATTCTTGAAAAAAATAAAATAATTCGAGACCGGCAAGTATCAATATTAGGAGCATTAATCAATGCAGATTTAATTACTTTGTCTCGAGACGAATTATATCTTCAATTGTATGACATGTCCTTAGATGAATTAGCCTCAAATTTTCGTGATCTTCCTTCAGGAATATTATCTGAATTGCTGCGTCAGCCTCCTGTAAACAGATTATTATTTCTTGAACGCAAGTCTTCTTATCAACTTCTTGGTATTTATTTATTTGCAAATCGACGTGATCAGCTACCGGTTTCATTAGAGATGCTTGCTAAAACCATAAGCGATGGTATGCCTTTTGAAGATGGTTTGCTTAACCAGCGTAAACTTCAGCAGAGACTTGAAAATAAACAACTTCGTTTTGGTGATCGGTTTTATGTTGGTTATGTTGATCAATCTGAAATTTTACCTGAAGGAGCAGAAACGGCAGTTACTTCTATTGTTTATGCTAAAACATGGATGACTTATTATGGCGGAACAGATTTTGTTGATGATAATGGCAATAAAATACCACTATCAAAAATAGCGTATGCTGAGCAGTATGGAAGAATTTCTTTATTCAAAAGAATATTCAGCAAATATAATCCATATGCAGTCATTTTGAAAATAGGTTTAGTTGCTTTAAGCGTATTAGGTGTTCTTATTATTTGGATCATTGCAGCTCCGCGTCGTATTGATTTGCCATCGTCAAAAACTGCGGTTGTTGATGTTAGCGTTACTGTTGATTCACCTTCATCTCTTGCGGATAATGTTATTGGTGGGCAGTTAACTCAAGATGAGTTTGAAAAAGCTCTTGATTATTTGCAGAAAAGATTCAAAGCATATCCGCGCGGGTTTTTAAGTGTGCATCTTAAAAATATCAAATTATTAAAAAATATTCGTCTTAATGGGCAATCTGCTGGAGGTTTTCAATCAGGTGACACTTTTTATGTTGATTATAACAGCTTATTTACTGATAACAATATTATTTATTCAGTGCTTGATCATGAATTAAGTCATGCTGTAGTCAGAGAACGTTTGGCGATGCTGTATTATTATGGCACTGAGCCGGAATTTGCAGGTCAATCTAAACAAACAATTATCCATAATCTATTAGAACTAGTTAAAAAACTTGGAACTGGAAATTCTGCAGTTTTATTATATGATGTTTTAAATGATGGTACTATATTAGACACGGTCAGTGTTTATTATACTCTTAGTGATGGAACAGTACAAAAAGCGTCTTATACTTCTGAAATTATCCAAGAACTTACTGATGCAGGATATGAGATAGATGATCTAACTCAGTTCATAGATAATGCTGAAACTGCTGCAGCAAATGAACTCTGGAAAAATTCTCTAAAAGGCGGATTATGGATCGAAGCAAATCCTCATCAACAGGATGATTATGTAGCAAGCTGGCCGTATAATGGTTATGGCAGTTTTTTTATAGATGAAAGATTGGATACTTTTTTCAGTGCTTATGGTAAAAATGGATTATTGGACGATATTGCAACAGCTTCAGAATCAATGTTTCAAAATTTGTATCTTGCAACATTGCGTGGATTAAAACATCCTGCTTTAGGCAAAAAGTTAGAACTTTTAAAAAATATTTATATGCGTTCATCAAGTTTGCTTATAGACGAACAAGATATCGAAACAATGATGATTGAATCTGCAAGGAAATTAGTTCCTAATCTCGTTGCAAAGTATGAAAATCAGGGTTCTGAAGTTTTGCGTGAAGCATTGCTAACACCATCTGAATATATTCCTGCATTAATTGAATCAGCATTGGATCGTTCTAATCCTGATGTTCAAGCAAATGCAATTCAAGCATTAGGATTATTGCAGACTCGAGAGGCAGTTGCTGAATTGTTAGAACTGCTTGATTCTGATGATACTGATCAAGAAACAAAACGTTTAGTCATAGAAGCGTTGGGAAGAATAGGAAGTAATTATTATGCTAATCAATATCTTACTATTGAAGCGCTCATTGATCTGCTTGGTGGAACGCATACTGCTGAAGTTGCAATTGCTCTTGGCAGAATTGGTGATTTTTCTGCGCTCTATCCTCTATCTCAAGCAATGGCATCAGCTGAAAATGAACAGCAGCGAACTGCAATAGCAGCAGCATTGTCTGCAATGCCATTTGATCTTGCAGATGCAGACGAAACTTTGCTTGTTTCCAGTCTTGAAACATATGATCAGCTGCACGGCGGACAATTAGCAGAATTGCGCAAGCTCAAGCAAAGACCTGAAATATTATTTACCCATCATCCTCAATTGACTGATGAGCAAAAAGTGATGCTGCTTAAGTTAGGGATAACAGCCAGCGATAGCGCGCGATATGATGCTGCTTAAGTTAGGGATAACAGCCAGCGATAGCGCGCGATACAGTCATGATCTATCTGGAGAAGAAGTGGTTTATAGATTATTGGTTAGAAACAAAATCCTTGATCCATATGTAACAACGCAACCTGATGGAACGAAACAATTATTTATTTCAGATTATGTCTTCCTTCCAAAGAAACCTCTAAACCTTATTTCTTCACAACTGAAAATAGCCATGCCAAGATTATGGCAAATGCTTCCAAGATCAGGAAAAATACTTTTTGTTGCATTGAACATTCTTGCATTACCATTAATTCCAATTCCTGTTCCTGGTTTGTATCCTTTATCATTATTTGGAATAGCAGTTTTAACTGATCGTTTGTATTTTAAGGAACAGCAAACACCTACAAGAGTTGAAAAGAAAACGCCAAGCGCTCAAACTGCTCAACAACCTTCAGCAGTAGCAGAAACAAAACCAGTAAATCTTGATGAACAAATTAAACTTTTAAAAGCATTGAAAAACCAGTTGGCTTCAGATTCAGACAACAACAAACTAGTTGCACTAAAAGATTTAAATGATTTTTCCAACCATTTTTTCTTTCAGACATTGGATGCATTGCCAGCTGAAGAATATAATGCTGCAGTTGAACCATTAATAAGTAGTCTTATTGATAGTTTCTCAGCTGATCAAAATGAAGAAGTTAAATTTGCTGCTATAGTTAGTTTAGGATTTTTATATACTCATCAATCTTACGAACAAAAAAATTTTAAACAAATGGACGGCCGACGAGCTATTAAAAACATCATAGCTCTTTTATCTTCTTCATCAAGTTCTCGAATAAAGATCAATGCGTTAAGTACGTTAAGTCTGCTCATATCTACTGAGTATGATGATGAACTTAGATTAGCAGCTCCAAGAGTGATAGGGTTGCTTTCTGATACTGATCCTGAAGTTAGGAAAAGTGCGATAACAATTTTAAGATCACTTACTAATAAAAAGATTATACTAGTGAAGGATACAATTGCAGCACTAGAACCTCTTGTTTCTGATTCAGATGGTTCTGTTAGAAGTTCTGCTCATTTACTTATGAGTGAATTACTTTCAAGAGAGGATTATGCACAACAAGATGAATTAATTGGAACAGAACTAGAGATTGAAAGCGAAAGAGAACGCATCATTGGCGATGCAGTAACCACCTCTCCAACAGGAACAAGCATGCATTTTTCGAATGAACAAGTTGCTCAATTAGGTTTATCAGAAACTCCTCTTGTTAAAGTTGAAGAAACTATTGAAGGAAAAATAAGCATAAGCACTATACTCAACAAGATAGATGACGTGTACACTGATAAAACTGATCCTGAGTCACTAAAACAAAAGCATGAATTAAAAAATAAGATTATTGTTGAAATACTTCCTTTAGTTCATGAACCTGCCAATCAATACCAACAATTATCAGATAACAAACAAGAAGAAATTACTGACTTATTCATTAGTTTAAATCAATTATTGGAATCATTGCCCGTTAAAAAAGGAAGATTTATTTTAGGATATGCTGATCTTAACAAAGTAGGATTTTTTAAAAAATTCATTGCACGTTATAAATATAATAAAATTATGAAACGTCTAAAACAACTCGCTGAGGAAATAAACGATCCTACCTTTACTCAAGGAATTACATTCCTGGGAGAATTAAGTCAGGATAATAATAACATAGAAGCAGTCAATACCATCTTATTTGATTTCTTTAAAGCAAATGGTTTATATTTTAAAATTGGTGTTAAATCGCGAAAAAATGATAGGGTTATTGAAATAGGGAAATTATTAGCTTCTGAAGATCAGGGAAGTTTAAATCTATTTCTCGCTGACATTATGGAGAAAGGTTATACTACTCAGACCTATAAGGGAGTTACCTATGGAATTTATTTAGTCCACGATCCTCATGCAAAATGGGGAGGTTATTCAGAAGCAACAAAATTAAGATCATCAGATCTTATTGTTGATGGAAGAAATGTTGTTGTCTATGTTAAAGATCCAACCACGATTAACGAAGAATGGATTTTATCTGTGTTAGTTCATGAAATTAAACATAAAGAAGATTCTATAGATAGAATCCTGCAGGATCATGAACATGATTTAGAAGCAAGAGCAATGATGTCTGAGATTATGTTTGGACCTTATGTTAAACCAAATTTAGAATATTTCATTCAAAATTATGGAGAAACTAAGGTTGATCATGAACCACATCAATACGGATACAACTATGTTGTTAATTCTTTATTAAGGGCAAACGAACAACATCCCATAGTATCTACAGTTCTTGCTCAAGAGGGAGTCAGCAGTGTTAATGAATTTTTACAAAAAGCATCCCTTGAGGAGATAAAGCAAACAGCACAAACACTTGCTGCTGCTTTAACACCTGTTGAGATCTCTGATGCCATCAAACGTGCTTATGATGCTGATTACACTCAAGCAGATGACCTTATTGGAGCTCGTGGTTTAGCATTGGAAGAGACATTGAAAGAAACCAAAGCAAAAGATATTGGCAGCGGCAAAAAGAGTGCAACGTATCGTGAAATAGATGCAGCAAAAAATCATGATAGTGCAAATTTTAAAGTAAGAAATGAGCGATTGTTTATTTTTGTTGATAATGCAATCGAAGATGAAATTCCTATTGCTGAAATAGAAACAAGTTCAGGTATTGGTTACACGAGCAGACAACAAATTCTCGAGGATATTAAACCATTTACTGATTATTTAAAACAGCAGCAAATCGCATGGGCTATGAGCGGTTCTGGAAGCATTGCAGATGAGCTTGCGTTGATTGGTGAAAGTACCGGAGATGCTGATGTTCTTATTCCTCGAACACAATGGAGAACATTAGATCAATTACTGCAGGAAAAAGCAGAGCAAGGTATTTTAGAAGAACTTGGCATTAAAAGTTACACTCCTATGAGATATAATCCTTATGATCCTGAAACAGGAATTGGTTATGATTCTGATGCAGTAGGCGCTATTATCTTAAACAATGGTCAAAAAATAGATTTGATTTCTGGATTTGGGTATAAAGTTATAGATCAAGCAGCAATTCAACAAGGTTCATTAGAAATCTCACCAGGAATAGTTCTGCCGGTTGAAGTTATTCCTGACAGAAAAACAAGTCGCGTAGTAGTGTTTGATATAGATCAGGATGGAAAGCCTAATGTTGATTCATTTTTTACAACAACAGAAGATGGAGAGATGTACATGACTCCGCAAGCATTAAGAGTAAAATATACGTTTGAACAAAGAGAAGACCGGCTCAAAATGTTAGATAAAATTGAAGCATTAGATCAAGGAGAAGACACTACAAAAGAAGATGCCTATGCTGAAGTTATCTCATTTAAAACACAACCGGTTTCACGTTTGAGGCAGGCAATAGGAATCGCAGCAGTGGTATTATTCAGCTTATTTCTCCCTTCAGAAGCATTGGGTGCAGAAAGTTTTGAAAGTACTATTGACCAAAGTACTCTTGAGTCATTGAAAACAGCGTTATTAGTGATTTTAGGTATAACTCTTGGATTCTTTTCTCTGTTATGGGATGGATTAATTCACCGAACATCTTATTTTTTGGTGGGTAGATTATCAAAATTATCACCCGAAGAAATAGCAGATCGTATTATCAATAATATGAATGAATTAGAACTATTTTATGAGAATGGTGAATATGCCTACGACCAACAAAGAAGAATGATAGTAGAGCGATTGACATTGACTCGAGTGATCACTATTTCTGCAGGTGAACTACGCGAATATGCAAAGCATGGCAGTGAAATCCCCCATCAAAATATTGCAGAACAGCGGCAAGCATTAGCAGAAAAATGGTTAAGAGAAGGGAAGTTAGGTAAAGATGAAATTGCTCGGAAAATCTACAATGCTATTTCTTATCCTGAACTTGAATCATCATCCTGTAAACTGGGCAGTTTATCTTGTTCACTCAACATTCAAGGATGGAAAGATGCTTCCCCAATTAGAAAAAAATCTGCAAGAACAAGTGTCGTTAAAACAATCGAAGAAGTAAAAAAGGGCGATTCAGGTTTAATACCAACTGAAGCGCAATCAATTGACAGAGGAACAACGATTGTTGATGCTGGAATCGCTGTTGATATAATAGACATCCAATTTCAAAAGAACACTGCCGCTGATGTTGTATTAGATCGAGTAACTAATGTATTAGCTGAAGATAATCTCGAAGTGATTATCAAAGAACAAACAAAATTATTTATCAAAGACAAACAATCAGGCAGCGTTAAATTTGTTGATGATAATTATATTCTTGGAAAGGAAGTTGGTAGTAGTATTTATAGCAAAAGTGCTGAAGAAGTGTTAACAGATTTAGAAGAAATTTTAGATTCTGAAGAACTTAAACCACTTTTGCAAGAAGAATTGAAAAAAGCAGGATATTTTGAAGCTGCTTATCTCCAGCGTGATATAGCAACATCATTAGAACAAGGAAGTATTGCAGAAGTTGCTGATAAATTCTTAAAGACATTGGATCCAGAATACAAACCATTTACTCCAACAAAAAATCTTTATTTAATTCCAAAGAAGATTCCAGATAAAGATAAAGTAACGCTGAGAAATATCTATGATACACGAGAAGTACTCCCACTTCTTGAGAAAAATATTGATGGGTTTAAGGTGATTCCTCCTATTGGAAACCATGATGTAACTGTTGAATATAACGGAGTTAGATTTATTGTTTTTGCAGGTTCAAACAAGCCATATGAAGTCCCACGTGTAGGAATAGTAAGAGCATTAAACAGAATTGCTCGTGAAGATGCAAGGAACAATGACATTACAGAAGATGAAATAAGACAACGAATTGAAGTATTAAAAGAACAGGTGTTTATCGAATAACGGTAATATTTATTTCAGGTAAATATTCCTTAACAACTGCCATTACATCATTTTTTACTCTTTCATCACAAACAATATATCCTTTACTTTGCCCTTCATGAGGTGGAGATTGTCTAAAAAGCTCTTCCAATCTTTTCCGATAATTCTCTTGATTAGCAAGTTCAACTACGCTTAATTTTCCTTCTCTTAACCTATCTTTAACGTAATTATATAACATTACAACATGACCGAGATCTGATACCTCCATTTTTTCCTTGGGGCCAGAGGCCGTAACTCGATGATATCTTTCGTTATCAAGTATAAACACAAGATATGAAATACCATCTTGACGCTGTTTGAACGCTTTGAGAGCATTGGTTCCCCCAAGAAAATCTAAATTAGATGGTAAACAATAAAGTACCACTTTATCATCCAATGGTTCTTGAGATTCAGCCATATGTTAAGAAAAGAACAGTATATTGTTTATAAATATTGCCATTTATCAGTGGTATCATACAAGTATCGCCAGATTATATTTATATCCATTATAATTAGTTGGTACTTTTATTCCTAAACTCTCTTTAAGTAGTAACAAACACTTATATAACCCTATTCTTCAAATTGAGCAATGATCGATGCTCAGTTAGAATTAAAAGTAAAAAATTACATCAGGTCTCAATATGAAAAAGGCCATACTTTCGATGTTATTGAAACGACATTAATTGATCATGGTTATCCAAAGGATTTTGTCAAAGGATTAATTAAAAATTCAGTGAGAAATTATGAATACTCTCATGTGTTAAAAAGTCCAGCGCAAATCACCTTAGGAGTTATTTTGATTATTATGGTTATAGGGTTTTTCTTTTATCTTCGCAGCAATATTCCAAAAACCTGCGACACTAAAGAATGTTTTCTCGAACGTGTGCAAGACTGCCAGGCAACAAAATACATGCATCAAGGTGATAAATTGACGTATGAATTAGTAACTGATAAACGCTGCATGTTAACCAAGAAGGTGATAGCAGTAGCAGATACTGAACCTGGACAGGTAAAGACTTTGTTGTTGGATAAATCCATGGATTGCAGTTATGAAAGAAATGCATTTAATGAGCAATATCTTACAACGATGTTAGGCGGCATACAAACCTGCACGGGTCCATTAAAAGAAGCGTTTTATGAAGTTTTGATTTCTGTGTATAATCAGGCGAAATAATCATGTTATTAATGAATGTAAGGTAAGAATATGGGGAGTTTTTTAGAATAATTGGTGAAAAATATTCACATCTAACAATAACTATAATCAAAAATCTCTATTTTAATTTGTAGCACTTTAGACATACTCTTTTAATTTTACAAACTATTATTTAAATTTTTTGTATAAAAGTACGTAATAAGTCCCCCTTAGGTTTTAGCGCCGGTTCAGCTTTTGAAGTGTTCTTCAATTGGATTTTTCTCTCTGGAACTCCGAAAAATCCCCAAAGTAAAGTTAAGAAGAGCTTCACAAAAGCAGGCGCTAAAACCCCAGACTTATTACGTACGTATAAAAAAACACTAATGCCCCTGATGCAGCATCTTTAACTGCAAATCTGCGTGATCTCTAACATATTTAATAAATTTTTCAAGATGGTATGCTATTCTACCGGTATTAGCAATCGAAACAGGTTTAAAGTCAAGGGTGTACGTTGTCTGCATCATACCTTGCTCAGGACCTTCAGTTATAAAATGTATAGTACAACCAATATCTAATCCTCTGAAATATGCTCTGAGGTCATCAACATTTGGAACTACAATAGATGCATGTGGGTTTATATCATCTAATGTTTCTCTGCCAATATCAACAGCATCAGCAAATGGTTGGGGCAAACCATCCCGACTATAACGATAAGCTATATGAACCTCTATTGGTATTGCAAGAGAACTCCTGGTTTTACCTTGACGTATTGAAACTCGCAATGGGCCGGAGTATAATGTTTTCTGATAGGTTATATCATAACCTTCAAAAGGTTGAGGTTGTTTAAAAAAACCTAATCGCTCTTGCATACCACGATCTAATCGTTCAACAATCTCTGCTAATTCTGTCATTGCATGAAGAAGAAATCACTATTTGTTTATAAATAGATACATTTAAACATAAGCCCTAATTATTAATAGAATCATGAAAAAAATATATCGAGAAAACTATTATGACATTATATCTCCATCTTATGATGAACTTTACCAACAAGAACAGTTAAAGAAAATAGCAATAATTAAACAGCATTTAGCTTCAAAGCTAAATGCAAAAACAACCATTCTTGACATTGGCTGCGGACCTTACTATGCAGACTGGCAGGGTATTGTTATCGGTTTGGATCCGAGCAAGGAACTATTAAAACAAGCAGCACAAAAAGGAATTAAAACAATAGTGGGAGTTGCAGAACAGCTCCCTTTCAAAGATAGATCATTTGATTATGTTATTTCAGTCACTGCTGCACAAAATTTTACTGATGTTGATAAAGCATTTTCTGAAATTAAACGTACCAGTAAAAAAGCAGTGATTACCTTTCTTAAAGGAACACAGAAAGAAGAAGAAATAATTAATGGGTTAAAAAAACATTTTAGCATAACTAACATTATTGATCAGGGGAAGGATTGGATTTATTTTGTTGACTGCTAAATTATTAATATTGTTCCATTAGAAAACGATACACAATTATGTATTCTGAATTTCTCTTAAGAATACTTTTTTATTATGGATGCCAGCCCGTACCTCTTCTGAATTGAGATGATTCACTCGTACCATAACTGTAAGGAGTGTACTTAGGTTGATCTGAAGTCTCAACGGCAACTCCTGCTTTTTTATCCAGTAGATTACTTGTTTCGAACCTTCTAGTTATATTTGGGTAGTTAAACTGAACAAGTCCAGCATAGTGGGACTCACGCCATAATTGAATATGATCTCTATGGTGTCCAGAAAAAGAAAAACCATATGGAATCCCATATTTTTTATCGGTTTCAAATGAAGATTTTAATCCCATATCTGCAGGAAAATCTCTAACTATACCAACATTATTAATATCAATAGGTACAGTAAACACTTGGCTTAAGCCAGCATCAACATATATTCCAAAATCAGGATGTTCTAACACAAGAATAGCATTTTTCTCACTAAGATATTGCGGTGGTACTGGGAATATCCATGTTGCTTCTCTTCTTTTACCACCAACTTCTTTACTGTGTATATGTGGTATAAAATACTTGGTTCCAACAATCCCTTCGAGATCATCAATTATTGTTACTTCTTCTTCGAAAGTTTTACCTGCATCAACATATGCAACGTTTGTTCCTGCCCACAGACCAGTATATTGGCAGTTTTCAAATACCCCTTTATGTGAATGAGATTGCTCATTTTTTTCTAAAAAAAGCAGAGATGCAAAAGGAGCACAAAGGCAAGGATTTTGGATGATGAATATTTTAGAATTACTTTTTTTAGTTATCCGGCTGTTTATGCTAAAGCAAGTTCAGATTCAGTAAAATAACGTATTTTCAACAATATTTATAAATCTCTCTTCCCAAAACAGCATTATGCCGCGCAGAGATACTATTTTCAGAGGTATGTTTAATAATCAGCCTTCATCGTTTACCACTTTTTTCCGTCATTTTATCAATTCATTCAGACCAAGCAAATATTACCAAGAAACTTCTTCTGATGATTTTAAAAGCATTCCGTATCTTGGCAAAGTTATTTTTTTAGCATGCCTTGTTCTTTTGGCTATCACTATTATTATTCTTTTTGCCAAACCATCATTAGTTAATTACCAGCAAAAGATTATGGTTGAAGTAGTGTCTTCAGCGCAAATTATGGCAATAGCTGAAGATCAAAACATAACTGCGATAGCACCGCTGCAAAAGAGAAGTCCTTTAGTATCATTTACTTATGAAGGTGGTTTATTTTATCATAAGCCAATACTTTGCTTATTGGTAAAGAGCTATTGTTTATTTCAAGAACCAACAACTATTCCTTTTGGTGAAAAAACATTGCTGCCAGATGATTTTAAGTCTGATCCTTTAACATTATACACGATCATCCTTATACTCCCAAGCTTATTTCTCTTATTCTATCTCCTCAGTTTTATTAAATATTTTGCCATTATCTTATTGGTAAGCTTGATCACCTATGTTATTACTAGAATTAGCTCATGGGATTTGCCAGGGAGCTTTATTATAAACTCTGCATTTTATGCATCGCCACTTTTAATTTTTCTCGATATTTTAAGCATGCCATTCTTTAATATCTATGCTGTTCCATTGCTGATATACCTTGTCTTTTATTCAATCATATTAAAGTATTTCTATAACAGGTATGCTTGAGGATGTCTGATGAGAACATTGCTTGGGCCGCAGCAAACAATTCTGGTAACAACGAGGGGAAAAACGCAAATATACGGCAAAGAAAAAATAATTGATAATGTCATTCCTGTGGACTGGCATATGCCCTGCTCAATTGAACACTTTATGTATGCAATTGCCATTAACAAAAAAACATTCACCCATCAACTCATCAAGGAATCAAACATATTTGTGATTAATTTTATTCCTGATACTATGAAAGATGCTGCAGTGTTTTGCGGAAGGCATTCAGGGCTGCATGTTGATAAATTCAAAGAAGCAAAATTGTTCAAGCTTAACGCCAGTGCCATGGATTGCTGCAAAATCGCTGGCGCTCTTGGTTATTTAGAATGCGAAGTTGTTCATGAAGTTGCGTGCGAAGATCACACTATTTTTGTTGCTAAAGTAATTCATAAAGAAGAAAAAGCAGAAGCAAAAAGATTATTTCATATTTTTGATAATGAGTTTACAACAACCTCCTCATAATAAAATTTTTAGAGGTACGTAATAAGTCTGGGTTTTAGCGCCTACTTTTGTGAAGCTCTTCTTAAATTCACTTTGAGGATTTTTCGAGGTTCCAGAGAGAAAAATCCAATCAAAATCCACTTAAAAAGCTGAACCGGCGCTAAAACCTATAAGAAGACTTAATACGTACCTTCAGATTATTATGATTTTACTATTTTTACTTCTAAAGATACTTCTGCTTATAGGCTGTAATAAAGAGTATAAACAACAAAAGTCATATTCTTTTTTTCTTCTTAGCTCTGCTCTTTCCGCGCGCTTTTTTGCTTCGCAGTCGAGCTTTTGCTAATTTTATCAGTTTTTGCACTTTTGATGCTTTGCTTTTATTGCTGGGACGCCTTCCCTTGTATTTAGTTTTTCGAGGTGATATCTTTTTATTTATTGTACGCTTTGACGAACCTTTTCTTCTTGTTCTTACCATAGTCTTTCCACCCTTTAATAAGGATTTAATGAGGATAATAAAAAAAGCTGGCATCTGGACTCGGTGAATAAGTGCCGTAAACAACTACTGATCTGAATCTTAACCTACCAGCTTGTTTGAAAGGTTATCTTATTCGCTCCACAAATTAACTTAACAAGTGCAGATTTCTTAGGATGAGTTATAGTCCAGGCATCCTAATTATAGCTAGACACTTGACAGAGGTTGTTATGGTAACATCCTTTCCAGGACAACCGAAAAGTCTTGCCAACTTTTCTTATGATACGGGCGGCTTTTATAGAAGTAACTTCTATTTAATCTTTTCTGACTACTACGAAGTGAACTTGGTAGTACTTGTAAACTATTTAATGCCAACAACAAGATAAATTGGTCCGCGATGATAGAAACTTTCAGGATCTGAAAATACTGGACAAACTTGCATTACATGAACACTTCTACATATTGCTTCAAGTGATTGTTTTACTTGTTGTGGATCGAATTCTTTAACTTCAAGGGAATGTCCTAAATAAGTGTGGTCCATAACTAAAATTACTCCGCCTGATTTTGTTACTCTTCCAATTTCCCGAGTGTTTTGACAAGGATTATGTAAATATCTGTTTAAAAAGAATTGCGTAACTCCATCAACACACCCGTCAGCAAAAGGAAGTTCTTGATTAGCATCTGTCAGCACTTTTCTTCTCGAAGGATTTCTTTTTAACATTTCAGGCGCTGCATCCATAGCAATAACAAAATAGGGGTCAATATCTTCAAGATATGCACAAACACCTCCACTTCCAGAACCAATATCGAGTAAATCTCTTGCTGCTCTTAAATATCTAAAATCTTGTAAAACATCAATGATTGCTTTTGCTCTTATACCTGAGTCAGCAAGCAAAGGATGGGAACCCGTAATCCAATTAGGGGCATCAACGTTCCAGTAATCTTCAACACTATTAAGCGACATTTTATTCAGGAAGAATCCTGTCTTTTTAAATCTTGAGAATAGTCACTCGTAAGGGGTTATTATTAAAATTAAAAACATTTATATATAAGTTCTATCTTAATATACAAAATCATATACTAAGTGTTGAAAACCACAAATAATAGCTAAAAGGGGTGTACAAAATGGATGTATTAGACATAGGACGGTTACGTAAGGTTAATGAACTGGCAAAAACCTTAACGCGGCATGGCTTGGCTTCGAATCGTTTGGAAGCAGCGAATTTGGCAAGTGAATTGCAGGCTGATCATGATGAGATGGAAGCATTGCATCACATTCAAATTACTAAAGACCAGAAAATGGTTGTTGTCAATCAAAATCAAGCTCAGCAAGTAGTGCAGCAAGCTGTAGAGCAAGAACAGCCGAAAGTAGTAAAAGATTATTATACTAAAGAAGAAGTTGAGACGGTGTTGCAGGATTTTGCAAATCTATTTGGCAGTGAAGTCAACAAATTAAAAGCTGAACTTGAATCATTGCATGCAAAACTGCAGGCGATGCAGGCAGTTGAAGCTTATCAGGCAGAACAAGCAACACATTCTCAAGTTCAGCAGCCAACACTGCAACAAAGCTCTGTTCAAGAATCAACAGCGCCTGCACTTAGCTCGCCTTCAACAGGCATGGCGCGGCCAACATTAGCTAAAGCTAATGAATCACATCCGAGAACAGGTTCCTTTAGTGCCGCAGATGTTAGTATTGAAAAATTATTTTATTTTGGAACAAGATAATGATCTTGGATTCTTTTTTTTATCTTCTTTTTCTTAATATGACCACAAAATAATTTAAAAAACAATAAATTTATTTTGTTTTAAAAGTCCATGAGCTTTTGACGATAAATACGAGTGTTCAGATGGTTGGAAAATATAGAGATCATAATGTTCTTATCTCAGGTTCATCCCATAAACCTCCGTCTCACAAAGAAGTGGCATCGCTTATGAAACAATTAGTTATTTTTTATAATAACCATTAAAAAAAACTCCATCCTCTTGAATTAGCTGGTATTATCCATAGCAAGTTCACCAACATCCATCCGTTTTCTGATGGAAATGGGAGAACAGCGCGTGTTATAAGCAATTTTATATTACATTCTCATAAATATCCTAACACCATCTGCATAATATCCTGCTGATGGCTTGAGATTACCATCGTGATATACTTCTATAATTCAATCAGTAATTTCTTATTATTTCAGCAATTTCTTTAGTTGTTAATGATTGTATTCCACTTATGTTTTTGAATAATTTTTCGTAAGACCAAACTGCACAATTATATCTCAATGCAAGAGCTATGTACGGTGCATCTTTTACATGTTCTTTTAATAATTGCTCTGCTTTAGTCATGTTCATTATGAACTCTTGCAATGGAATTATCTTAATTCGCTTTTCTAATACAGAAAGAATAATTTCAAATTCTTGTTCGGAAAAATGGGATTTTGCTTTTATATCCTCTTTATGTTTTCTCATTTCAACAAATAATAGTTCAGGTGCAATTAATTGTAATTTTTCTGATAAGAAGAGATCGATGATATTTCCTGCAATAAGAGATGAGAATACTATGTTAGCATCAACAACAAGGAGCATTGCTTTACATCTCTTTCAATTTTTTTTTATATTCTTTGTACAGCCCTTCGTTTACTTTTCTCCCTAGTTCTAATGCATCATGTTCAGTGAGCTTTGATTTTGCTACAATTGATTTAAATAATTTATATTCAGCAGCCTTTTTTACAATTGCATTCCGAGCTATTTCTGACCAATTTAATTCTGGCAATAATTCCATTTCTCTCTTTAGATCTTCAGTAATTGATAGTGTTAACGTGGGCATATTATTTCCTCCATACAATACAATTATTGCACATAACACACTAAAATCAGTGGAAATATAAAAATGTTACGTTTTTCTAACTCTACTATACTTAACAACTAACTAATGACTAAAACAGTACCTATCCATCCAAAACTTTATAAATCATGTGACTACTCCATAATAGCACTTAAGTGTAAACTACACATATAAATTATGCATATAATCATGCCATTATGGCAAGATATTGGGGGTATAAACCATGGTTTTAAGACAAGTAAAAATTGTATTAATGTTTCTTTTAAGTTTACTCGTAGTAGCAACTGCAGTTACTGCAGGCACTATCGGCGTAGATGTAGTTATAACACCAGAATCTCCAGCAACAGATGATACTTTAACGTGTGACGTTAAAGTTACAGGTGCAGGAGAACCATTTAATGTTTCAATTGAATGGTTTGATACTACAAGTGGCTCTAAATTAGTTGAAACAAGTGGTAGTCAACATTTTAATGTTACTGCAGGAACTTATTCATTAAATCTCGTTGCAGATACAACAAAAAACGATAAAGTTAAACCTGGGCATATTTACGATTGTATAGCAAGCGTAACTGACAAAGATAATAGCAAACAACCTGGATCAAAACAGGTTACAGTTATTAATGATGAACCAAGCTTAAGTTTTGATAGTATCGTAACTTTAATTGAAGACAAAACTCCCGCATTCCAAAGCAAACTTATTGATTTTGATGATTTTGATTTAGACGATAGTGATCCAGAACATAATCCAAATGATTTAACATTATTTACATTTACTGTAGCAGCACAAAGTTCAAGCAATGTGAAATGTGAAGTTACAGGCAGTAAAAGCAAGCCTGAATTAAAAATAACTACTACATCCAATTTCAATACTAAGGGACTTCAAACGCTTCCAACTTGTACTTTAAGAGTAAGTGATGGCTTTGATTTTGATGAAACTAGTTTCCAAGTTGAAGTTTTGGATGTAAAAGATGATCCAGTTATTACTGGTTTATCAACCACTTCTGCTGTATTAGGTCAAACATTCAGCGCAACGGTTCAAGCTACTGATGCTGATGCAGGAGATACTTTAACCTATGCTCTAGTCTCCGGTCCAACAGGCATGACCTTAAGCACAGCTGGTCAATTTAGTTGGGTGCCAACAGCAACAGGTTCATTTACTGCGCAAGTTAAAGTAACAGATGCAACAGGAGCTTTTGATACAGAAACATTCACTATAACAGTAACTGAAAAAGTGTGTGTCTCATTTACTGATGTTGATGCAGCAGTTTCCGGCGGCGGTAAAGAAGATCTTTCAGTTTCTGCTGGAAAAGTAACAGGAGATATAGAAGTGCAGCCTGGCTCAAAGTTTGAGATTGACTTTACGTTAGATAATCTCTGCACTGATGATCCTAAAATAGATAATGATGCTGATTGTGACGTAGAAGTTGAATTAGAAGAATTATGTGATGACTGCGATAAAGACAATCAAGATCAAAACCTTGATGTTGATGCAGAGAAAAAAGAAGATGCAAGCTTCACCTTCGAAATTCCAACAGAAGCAGATGACGGCAAATATGATCTCGAAGTAGACATTAAATGCGATGATAAAGATGGCGCTAAAAACTACAATGTATTTAACGGCACTATTAGTGTTGAGGTTGCCAAAGAAACACACCAAGTATACTTTAGCGAACTTACCTTAAATCCAACCTTGGTAAGCTGTGTGCGAAAACCAACCTTAACGGTTGAAGTAGCTAATGTAGGAGAAAAGGATGAAAACGTTGAATTGAGTATTTCCAATCAAGAGCTTGGCATTCAAGTCAATGAATTTTTCAAGCTTGATGAAGGAGATGTCACTGACGATGAAGATACGTTAAGACGAAAAGCTTACACCTTAAACATTGACGACAGTGTTAAAGCAGGAAACTATCAAATTGCTGTAGATGCTTACTACAATGCTAACAAGGATGTTGAAGAAGAATTCCTTACCTTAGTTGTTCAAGACTGTGGTGTTGATACAACTCCTTCAGCAACTAAAATAACAACCTCAAGTGGAACTACGACAACTGCAACAACAACTACTCCACCACCAGTAACAGTAGTAACAACTGCACCAACAACCACAACAGTGCCTGCAAAAGCGCAAGTGGTAACGCAAACACCAGCAAAAGCATCATTCTTAGAAAGCAATGGTTACTTAATGTTGGTTATTGTTGCTATTGTTATAGTATCAATCGTAATATTGGGTTTGTTAGTAGTAGCATTTAGAAAATAAATTTTTTATTTTTTTAATAATTGATAAAACATCTTAATCCTCTCATTATTTCTCTTCATCTTTTTATTGCATTCATCAAGAAGAAATTGCATATATTCTTTGCTGACAAGCAGCCCGTTATTATTTGCAAGAGGAACATCAATTCTATCAACACCGCTTATTTCAACAATAATTCTATCGTCTTTGCTAATGGAATAGATTCCTCCGCGTTTAAATCCTACCTTTTTTCCAGTATCAATAAATGCAAGAGCGCTTTCAAGATCTTTACAACAAACATGGAGAATACATGGTTCAAATTTCAGCCAGCAATCTCCTGTTATCTTTTCAATAATAGTTTCGCTGATTTTCTGTACTGGTTTATGGCTTGAAAACAACCACTCACTCTTATCTTTTTTATTGCCCTTGCCTAAACGTATAATCACTGTTCTCCCGGCGCAAGAACTAGTGGTATAATAATTATCATTGTTATTAATCTGCGCAAGCAACTCTTTAATCTGTTCATCGGGAAATCCTTTTTTTGATTTATCTTTTTTCTGTTGTTTAAGATTATCTTCAAGTTGTTTAAGGTACTGTTGTTTCTTAGTTGCGAAGGGCATACCATGAAGAAATAAGAGGTATTTATTATTGTTGCGATTTCTTATTTAATAAAGAGAAGCTTGCTACGGCTCTGGTGAAAATACAGTTTTTGGCATCTTTTTGTGAAGCTCTTCAGTTTTATCAGCGAGGATTTTTCGGAGTGCCAGAGAGAAAAATCCAATCAAATATACTCATCACAAGCTGAACTGATGCCAAAACCGAGGCTATGCCGAGATTTTCACCAAAGCCGCTTGCTATCCTCTTACATAATGGAGTTGACTGCCATATTTATGCAATGCTTTTGAACGGAGTTGTCTAGGTTCTTGAAACCATAGGTCAACTATTTTTTTAAGCTGTTCCGGTTCAAAAGGTTTAGTAAGAAATTCATCTACCATGACTTTAATTCCTTGACGTAAATCTTCCATTTCATGCTTTGCCGTCAGCATCATAATGGGGATTTGTTTGGTAACAGGATCATTTTTAAGACGATAGCAAACATCATAACCAGACATGCCAGGCATCATAATATCAAGAATAATAAGATCTGGTTTTAGCTGCGCTTGTTTTAATGCCTGTTCTCCATTTTCAGCTTTGATCAGTTCATAATCCTTGCCTAGGCTTAATGCTACTAATTCTCTGATAACATATTCATCATCTACGATCAGAATCTTCTTTTTTTCTTGTATCAATGCCATCTATGAAGAGATGGTATTGATACTATATAAATGTTTATAAATGATACAAACTATTTTTATATTATGTGCGGTATTTTCGGTGTTTTTGGAAAAAAACAGGAATTTTTAAAGAATATAATCCTTCTCAAAAAGCGAGGAAACGATGGAAGTGGCTTCTGCACGAAAAAATATGCTTTTAAAACAGATGATTTTTCATTATTGCAGGAGAAGCTGGCAAGCATAAGCAATGAAGAGAAAGAACAAGGAATTTTGATCCATGCATTGCATGCATTAGTTGGAAATATAAAACAGCCAATTATGAATCATGATACGGGAAACAAGCTGGTGATGAATGGTGAAATTTATAATTGGAAAGAGCTTAAAAAAAAGTATCGTCTAAACGGAAAAAATGACGCTGAGATTTTGCTGGAGATGTTAGAGTATTTAGGTATTGATGCTGAAGAAAAACTTGACGGTGTTTTTAGTTATGCTTATTGGAATCAAAGCGAAAATCAGATTGTAGTATCACGAGATATGCTCGGTGAAAAACCACTTTGTTATTATTATGATGATCAGACCTTTGCTTTTGCTTCTGAAAACAAGATACTGGATCACCAAGGAGTATTGCTTGATCCCAAAAAATATATTGTTTATAACACTAAAACTCATGCTCTTAAAATAAAAAATAAAAAAATTACCCTTGAAAAAATAAAATTAATTAAACTAAATAGAAATAATATTAAAAAAAAATTAGCAGCTGCATTGCTTCATGCCTTTAAGGAGAGAACCTCTCCCTTAAAAAAATACGGCATATTGTTTTCTGGAGGCATAGATTCAACCTTTCTTGCTTTTCTATCGAAGAAGAAAAGCCATAAGAGCATTTGTTATACTGCTGCTTTCGAAGACGGCAATACGCGAAAAGCTCCAGATTTAGAGCATGCTCAAAAAATAGCAAAGAAATATGGTTTTATCTTAAAAACAACAATAGTTTCATTGAACAAGCTAGAACATGATCTTCCTAAAATAATGGAGATTATAGAATCAACTGATCCGGTGAAAGTAGGAGTTGCGCTGCCATTTTATTATTGCTGCAACATGGCGCAAAAAGATGGTATGAAAGTGGTCCTTTCTGGTTTAGGAAGTGAAGAATTATTTGCTGGTTATAACCGGCATTTTGAAGTGTTGAAAAAGAATAATTTCATTTACAAAAATAATGAAATAAATAAGGAATGTCTACGTGGACTGCTTAGCATGTGGGAAAGAGATTTGTATAGGGATGATTTGATCACTATGTACCATACTATTGAATTAAGGCTGCCATTTTTGGATAAAAAACTTATCAATTTTGCTTTGCAGATACCAGAACAATATAAAATCAACAAAGAGCAGAAAAAGATTATTCTTCGAGAAGTTGCTGAATATCTTGGTTTAGCAAAAGATATTTGCCAGCGACCAAAACTAGCTGCGCAATATGGCAGTAACTTTGATAAAGGATTAGAGAAATTAGCTAAGAAACATAGTTTCAAAGGGAAGAAGGAGTATCTTGAGCATTTACATGGGTCAACAAAGTGATGAGAACTTTGCAAAATTATGGTTACTGCCAATTTCGTGAGCATTTTCGAAAGACTTATCGAGCAATTTTCGGAGTTCCAGAGAGAAAATTGCTTTGTTAAACAAAAATCTCAATGCGAACTGGCAGTAACCCGAGCTTTGCGAGCATTTTGCAAAGTTCTCTTTAATCTTTATTTTTAAGAATCTCTTCTACAAGGTTCATAAAATCTGGTTCTTCAACTAAGTGAGTTATTGCTGGATCCCCAGCTTTAAACAATTCTTTCATTTTTTTACTGGGATTGAAGCAAATTCTTTTCTTTGAAGATTTTAAAAGAGGAATATCAGAATATCCATCACCTACACCGATACTTCTTTCTTGCGGAATAGAAAGTCGTTCTTGAAGATATTTCACAATATAATACTTTACGTCATCAGCAAGGACATTTCTTTCAATAACTTCTCCAGTTAATTTTCCCTCTTTCTCTCCTAAAACATTGCAATAAACCTCATCAATGCCAAGCTCTTTGCAGATAGGTGTTACAAGATGACTAAATCCAGAAGAAATTGCAACGAGATAGTAATTTGCCTCTTTTAGTTTAAGAATACCTTTTTTAACATTTTTCATCAGCGTTACGTATGGTAGCAACTTCTCAATCTCTTTGACTGATAAACCCTTTAACAATCTGGCACTCTCGATAATTGCTTCCTGCATACTCAATAAACCTTCAATTTGTTTAGTAATAAAATCAAGTACTGCTTTTTCTCTTCCAATAAGATTTGCAAGTTCGACCGTTGTATGATTGACGGTAAAAATACGATTAACATCGAAAGCAATAAGTTTTTTCTTATGTATTTCAGATGAAGGTAGAAAGTCCACGTCTGAAAAAACAGGAAAATCTTCACTCTTTTTAAGCATAGGATTCAACCCTAATTGTGTTAAGAAATGCTGTTTTGTTTGTTTTGTTGTTTCATAAGAATTTATAAGAATTCCACCAGTAACTGCTCCTTTAGAGTCTTTTAAAAACATAAAAAGAGTATTTCCATTCTTAGGATTTTCTATAAGAGCAAAATTGAAAGGAGTAGGAGATTTCCTCAGATCAATATTTGGACATTGAATGGTGATTGTTTGTGCATGTGCGTAGACATTTTTAAGTTCTTCTTTAATAAGATCTTTGTTTTTATATTTGTCTTGCAGTTTGTAAGATAAACTTTCTAAGCGGTAAGGAGAAATGCAGAATAATGAAAAATTATTGTCTTGGATTCTTGCAGTAAGCATTTCAACATACGCAGCTTCCTGCGCATTTGCGCATAAAAGAAGTGAATATGCATAATGGGGAAAATCACATCCAAGATAGAATGCAGTGGCATTTTTTAGATTAAAGGCTAAGTTTTTATAGAGTTCTTCTGTAGTAAGATATGTTACTGAAGTGCTTGTTGGTTTGACTATTTTATCAAAAAATGCCTGTGTCTCAGAAGTAAAAAGAGTAAGGTCATCAATTTCTTGAGTAAGTTCTTGTTTTTGCGCATATAATACTTCTTGAATCCCACGAAGATGCAGGATATAATTAGATTGAGCAGTTTTTGAAACAATGCCTCTTTCCTGCAGAAATTTAAGCTGTGTAAACAAGTTTGATTTTTGAATAAAGGTTTTTGTTTCTCTTAAGTAAACTTTCTCGAGTGAAATAGGATTTGTCGGTAGATTTTTTTCTTGGAGGGCATAAATAAGATGGACAAGAGTAGCTTGTTGTGCTGTAAGCTGAAGCCATTTTGCTAGTTTTGTAATCATGATTCCACTTTAAAGTAGTTATAGATATCTATTTAAAAATGTTACTATTATTGTCACCATACCATTATGATCATTAAAGAACATACTACTTTATGATAAGCTTAGGACTATTGGGTATCAAGTAGTTCATGAAGTACTTACGTTCTTCACTTTTATTAAAATCTGTATCGCAAAGATGAATGGGACAAATACCAGCTCAAAATATAGCTCTTGTTTCTTCAGATTTAAATGGAACTTTAGTTCATCAGCACACGATGAGTGATATGATTAGATTGTATGTTGGTGAAGCACAATTTCAAGCTGCTGATCTAGTTTTTAAAAGACAAACTTCTGGTACTGCAACCATGGAAGAAGCGTTTTCCAATGCTGGACCGTTAACTAAAAGGCTTACCCTTCGGCAAGCAATAGAATATACACAAATGCATATGAAGTACGTTGATGGCTTTTCTGAGTTTGTTGATGCATTATCTGCTGCAGCTATTCCTTTTGTTGTAAATTCAACTGGTTATTCAGTTACCATTTATGCCATCCGAGAAAGTATAGGAGCAACTAGAATTCATGGCTTTATTGGAAATTATTTAAAGTTTGGTTTGGAAGGTGATCCACAGGCAACTTTGCGAGAAGATGAATTAGAACAATGTGTCCGAAAGTACTTTGCAGAGAGGAATACAGGTACTGTTAGTAGTCAAACAGATATTTTATATGATTCTTCATATGATTCTATTCAAGCAACAGGAGTTATAGAATTAGGCATTACTGATGAAACTGCAAAAGCAAGATTAATAATTGAATACGCAAGAAAACATTTTCCAGAAATACTGCCTGCACAGATTGCACATATTGGCGATACTATGGGCGATAGCGGTGGCATTTTACAAATAGCTCAAATAGGTGGTAAAGGTATTGCATTTAATTATAACAACGCTTTGGAAAATTTTTTAGAAGAAAAAGTGCGAGAGAATCCTAATTTGCGTGAACACATCCATTATGTTGATCCAAAAGGACTTGCATCTGATCTTAGAAATGTGCTTTCTTTTCTTCTCTCCTAAACTAGGTAGAACGGCTCTATAGAAAATGTAGTTTTTGGCACCATTTCGGTGATTATCCAACCAATCAATAGGTGAGAAAAAAGGGAATTCCAATAGGAATTTTTTCCTTGTTATACATACATGAGATAATCACGGTGCCAAAACCTGAGCGTTAGCGAAGATTTTCTATAGAGCTAGGTAGAACGAAAAATATTTATATGGTTTAATAGTTTTATTGATATTGGTGAGAAAATGGTGGGCATAACCTTGGAAAAAATTAATGACAATATTAATAATTTAAGATTGGATATAATAGAATTAAAATCAAGATTTGATGAGGAATATGAACTGAGTGATCAAGCTAAAAAAGAATTAGAAGAGGCAAGAAGAACAATGAAAAAAGAATTTGCCAAACATGAAGATGTAATGAATAAATAAACAAACAAATAAAAAAAATAAACTAAAATTCTTAATCATCCTTAGCCAACGCATATATTGCTTTTAATGCAACAACAATTGTAGCTGGAATGACAAAGTTAATCAATGTTGTTAAGACACGTTGAATAACTGGCCCAATAGTTTCTATCTTGGAAAGTAAATCTCCACCAAAACTTGCCACAATAACTAATGACACTGCTGCAAGTAAAAATGGTTGTGTTTCATGACCACCTACATTTAACAAACCAACTACTAAACCTAATACTAACAATACTGAAGTTATCATAGGGCTTAATGGCCAGTAACCTGCAACTAAAGCAATGATTACACCTACAATAAACGCCCAACTACCTACTTTTTGCATAACTGAATGCGTCATATTTTCACCCCACGCTTTTAAGTATTTAATTTAATTTTTATAGGATTTATACGTTTTAATTTATATAATTTTTGCAAATTTGTACGTAATAAGCCTGGGGTTTTAGCGCCTACTTTTGTGAAGCTCTTCTTATACTTGTTGTGGGGATTTTTCGGAGTTCCAGAGAGAAAAATCCAATCAAACTACACTTCAAAAGCTGAACCGGCGCTAAAACCAAAGAAGACTTATTACGTACGCAAATTTGGCTCTGTTCCGAATATAGTTTTTGGTGCCGTGATTCTGAACAGAGCCATAAACTTATATTACCCCCTTACTAATCTCATCAATTGTGCTTTAGTTTTATCAGTAAGCTCTGTTTTGCCAATTCTTCCCAAGACATTGGTTTTGTATTTGTCAGATGTATGAAAATGATTGCAAAGCTTAAGATATTCTTTCTTGAGATCTTCAAAAGAGGGAGATCCTAATCCTTTTAATCTATTAAAAATAGCTGGATCATACACGGCATTTCTTCCAATCATAACACCGTGCAAACCTAGTGCTTTTAACTCGTTAACTTTTTCAATGGTATTAATATCGCCATTAGCAATAATTATTTTACCGGTTGCGACGCATTCTTCATAAACAGTTTCATCAGGTTTTGTTTCGTACTGTTCTTGTGCTGTCCTCGGATGAACAACAAAAAAATCAGTATCGACATCTTTAATCAAATAGAGATACACTTTTTTCTCTTTTTCATAATCATGCAAACCAAGCCGCATTTTGATAGATGTTCTAAACCCAAAATCTTCAACAGTTTTTAATAGTGTTCTTACTTTAGACACTCTTTTTATCAATGCAGACCCTAAACCACAATTAATAATATCAGGGCTTGGACAACCAAGATTAAAGTTAAAACCAAGAAACCCTTTTTGCGGCTGGTATTGCCGAAGAAACTCAGTTAATTTCTGCTCTTTTGCGCCAACAATCTGAATCCATGTTGGCACATTATTAATAATAGCAATTTTATCCAATGTGCTTTTATTCCCTCTTGCCAAGGCATCTATTCTTGCCATTTCAGTAAACGTAACATCAGCTCCATACTTATAACATAAACTGCGGAAAGCATTATCAGAGGTATTTTCTAAAGGCGCTAACATAAATTGAAATTTAGGCATTATTGCTGATCATTGGCTTGTGTTTAAGAATGTTTTGTTAAAAGTTTTTTAAACCTAACGGGCTTCATCCAAAAATAAGGTTAGTGCCCTCAGGTCGAAACTCTTTAAAATATGCAAAGTTTCGAAGGCGCTAACCTGGCGGCAACCATTTTTTGGATGAAGCCAACCTAACGCCAACCTTTTTAAATATAAGGCTATCTATGCTATTATGATCTACTTTATAGCATACCTTCTACAAGGTGAGCCAAAAGCTTTTCATGAAAAACTGGTTAAAGATATTGCTGAAAAGTTTGATGTTCATTATCGAGATCAAAAGAAAATACCATCTCATATTACTTTAAAAGAGCCATTCAAAACAAACAGAATTGAAGAGGTTGAAAAACTTCTTGAATTATTTGCTAAAAAACATCATTCTTCAGCATTGAAGATTGAAGGATTCAGTCATTTTGATGACAACGTTATCTTCCAGAACATTCATCCTTCTCAACAGGCAACTAAGCTCATAAATGCATTGTTAAAAGAGCTTAAAAAACTACCATGGATGCAATGGCAGCGTCAGAAAAGTAAAGAACTCACCCTCCATGCCACCCTCGCATATAGGGATATTAAACCTAAATTTAATGATATTTGGAATTATGTGAATAAGATAGATTATAATGAAACTATTTCTTTGGATAAAATCACTATTCTTAAACATGAAAATAATGCCTGGCATATTCATAAAGAGTATCTATTGTTATAGGCTTCGGTGAAAATGTAGTTTTTGGTGCCATGCTGGTGATTATCTTTCAAATTAATGAGCGAGAAAAAAGGGAATTCCAATAGGAATTTTTTCCTTCTTATAAATAAGTGGGATAATCACGGCACCAAAACCGAGGCTATGCCGAGATTTTCACCGAAGCCATTGTTATAATAAGATTTAAATAGTTAATTAACGAAAGAATATCTAGAAGAGGTGTTCCGATGAAAAAACTAATAACTATACTCGTAATAATTATTGTTCTATTGGTCAATCTTGTTGTTGCAGAAGATCATGATCGCGATACTATGATGAGAAATTATCAAATGGGAAGAAACGAATTGAGAGATTTTAGAGAAATGCCATTTCGCGATGATATGCCTCTCGATCGCCAATTTGATCAACAACCCGATAGAGCATCATGGTTTGAAATGCAAAAATCCCGAGAAAAAGAACATTGGGGAGAAAAGCAGCAGCAAATAGAACAATTACGTCAACGTAATCCTTGGATGAGTAGCGATAGAGATAACAGGCAATTTGAAGATATGGACAAAATGATGGAAGAGCGTAATTTTGATCAATTTTCCGATTTTAACACCGCAATTAATCCAAGAAAAGATATTCGAGAAATCATGATGAAAGAACTAAAAACTGCTGTATCTGATGAACAACAATGTAATAATCCTGAGCAGCTTGTTGAAAGATTATATGCGCAGCTTACTGAAGAAATAAGTGAACTTAAAACATCATGTAATAAGATGGATGAAATGATGGGTACTTGTCGAGAAAGGATGACAGAAATGTGTGAACAGCGTTCCCAAGGTTTTAATCGAGGCATGGATCCGATGATGAGTCAATGCCCTCCTGATAAAGAAAAAATGATTCAGCTATGTCTTAAAGGCTCTGCCCAGGAAGGTGACCAGCGTTGTGAGCAGGAATGGGAAATAAACCAAGATCAAATTAAATACACCTGTGAGGGTAGCCAGGAATGTGATGAAGACAGATTCATGCGTTCTTGTATGAATAACAACGGTTTTAATGGTTTTGAACGACATTCTCGTGAAGAAGAGCGAAGAGATGATTTTGGACAAAGAGAGGAAAGATATGAAGAACGAGATGATACGCGTCGAGATGTAGAAGAACGTGAACAAGAAACAACTCCAGAAAATCTACAACGAGAAGACCTACAACAGGATAAGATGGTTGAAACATTAACTGCAGTAACAGGTGATGTTATCTATGAAAATGAAGGTATGAAAGACTCATGCCAGCAGCGTTGGAATGGAGAAAAAGAGCGATGTGGAGAACAAAAAGCACATTGTTCTAAGCAGTCATACCTTGAACTATGTATGAAACGGGCTAATCCAGGGATGGATAATCCTGATGAAATACGACGTTATCATTGTGAAAGATATGCTCAAGGTCAAATGCCTATGATGATGCGGTTTTGTGCTATGAAATCAGAGATAAATAGGGGTTGTAACGAACAAGCAGAACAAACGTGCAAGCAAATGAGCCAGCAAGCTCAACAATGCCAAGAACAATTTAGTGAAAAAGAACTAAAAATCATGCTGAAACGAGCAATAGACTATAATTGTAAATTAAAAACAGCAGATATAGAAGAGCTGCCTGAAGGAAGTGATGTGTATTCTGTTAAACAAATGATGGAACTTATGCGTCAAGAATTTCCAGATGATCAAGAAGATGAACTGGAAACAGAAATGACTGGTCTGCTCACCGTTATTGATGAAGGAAAAGAACTCGAGCAGGCTGAAGAGAATAAACCGTTATGGTATAAATTTAGAAGATTTTTTGGATTCCTTGAAGAACAAGAAAAGCAGCGTGAAGTATCAGCATTGAGTGAAATTCAAGAGAATATTGGTGACTTGCAAGAAAGAATAGAAGATTTAACTGCAATTATGCAGGAGCTTGATAGTAAAGCAACACAGGAGCGATTACAAATCCAAATAGATAAATTGGGGCAGCAAAAACAGCGTCTTGAAAAACAAGCTGATAAACTTGCAAAGCTTTTTAAGGAAGTATAGGGGCTATACTTCTTCAAAGAGTTCAATAGTTTTTTTACCTTTTTTCTGCCATTGCACTATTTCTCCAACTTTACGTTCAGTTATTGATGCATTTCTTAATGAAGCAATTTGGGTCCTTGTTAGAATCTCAATATGCTTAACTTTGGTTAAATAATCTGAGACATACCATACATTATCTTCAGCAGTCATCCAGCCTTGAGCATCAAACATTGCTAAATTAATTGGTTGTGTATAACGTCGTAAACTTTTTTTGCCATTTTGGTTAATAAAGTATTCATGAAAATAGGACATAACTAATTCCCGAATATCTCTATATACAGGATCTCGATATCGTAAAACACCATGATTTGTTTTAGAAATTGCTCCCCAAAATCCATGCTGTTTAAAGACGGCAATAACATGATCAAAATCATCTTTGGTTGCTTCCAAATCAACGACTAACGGCTCAAAACCTTGCATTCTTAATGCAATTGCAGCTACCATTGCACCTTCAATGCAATGGGCTCTTTTCTGACGCATAACCATTAACGGAGATAAGCAAGTATCGCCTTCTTCCTCAAAATTACAAGGAATTGTATTAATGAAACCTTGAATCTTTCTTGGTGTGGTTAATGTTCTTAATACTTCATATTCTTTTGCTGGGATTTCAAACATTATTTGTTTTATGATTTAAATGATTTATAAAAATTACGGAAAAATCGGAAATCTTTCAAATTGCTTAAATAGTATTCGAAAATTCTTCTACTTTTTCCGAAAACCTTTTTGATTTCATCGAAAATTTCTCTGGTTTTTTGTATGAGATGTTATAAAGGTGAAATGTAAATTAAAATTGTCTTTTTAATTGTTAAAAAAGCAATAAAAAAGAAAAAATGTGGTCGCAAAACCACAGTGAGATTAACCATCAAGATAAAGTTATCATCTGTCATTTAAATAATTTTCCATGTTGAGCAATGGAGTGGTCGCATAACTTGGTATTGTGCCATGTTGATGCCATGGTGAGATTAACCATCTCATGTGGGTTCAAAAATCTTGCATCCCTTGAGATTTGGAAGTCCCGCCCACTCCGCTCTATACATGGATAAAAATAAAGGTTTAAAAATGTTCATAGAAATACTTTTAGCAACATTG